>WFRY01000315.1 GCA_015486315.1 Desulfobulbaceae bacterium | reverse complement strand
GCAGAAACAACACTACCTGTTCTTGCTGGGCGATTCACTTATCGAGTGGGGTGACTGGCAGGAACTGCTGCCGAACCTGCAGGTCATTAATCGCGGAATTGCCGGTGAGCATGTGGAGGAACTTGCGGCCCGGATCGGGACTGAAGCTGAAACAGCAGAAGACCCCGACCATATCCTGATCATGGCCGGAACCAATAATCTGCTCATGGGATCCACCTTTTTTCCGGCCATTTTCAGCAGCATGCTGCCAAGACTCTCCATCCTCTGCCCAAACTCCAGCGTCACCGTAAACAGCATCATGCCCATGTCCCTGCCCGGACTGCCGCCGGAAACCATTAAGGCAGCAAACAATGACTTGCGGGCCGTTGCAGAACAGGCCGACTGCCTGTTTCTGGACATGACCCGACCGTTTACCGAGCAATGCCTCCCCATCACCCGTCCCTGTTTCCTGCCGGACGGGGTTCACCTGTCCACCCTGGGATACCAGGTATGGGCCCGGGAAATCATACGTCACCTGGATACAATCTCTACCTGACCTCTATTGACAGGTCTAAACCAAGATCTTATACATGTATTGTCATGTTGTGGTGCTCAATAAAATCCGACCTGACTGCCTGGTAATAACATACTCTATTGCATTCAAGAGGAGAGGTATCATGAAATATACACGCTCTATTTCGATCGTTCTCACCCTGGTTCTGTTATTTGGCGGATCTGCCATGGCATCTGATAAAAAACAGGCTGAAACCGTTCAAGCTCAAACAAATCTGGACGGCAAAGCAATCAAGGGAAAGGTTCTGGAAACCATGACGGTTCCCGGTTATACCTATCTCAAGCTTGATGCCCCTGAAGGAAAAATCTGGGTGGCCATTGCCGGTGAGCACATAATCCAGGTCGGAAAAGAAGTTCAGGCAAAGCCGGGAATGGCCATGGTTAATTTTACATCCAACACCCTAAGCAAGACCTTTGATGTTATTGTTTTTTCCAACGGCCTTGAAGGATCGAACATCCCGACCGGACAAAAAACAGCTGCTGCCCCACCGGCTGCGGCCGCAGATGATATAACTTTTGAGCAGGCTCTGCAGGCGGAAGCGAAAACAAATCCCCATGCGGGTATGGGGGGCGGAGCAGGTACGGCTGCCATAGCTCAGGCATCCGGAGGCTCCGGCATGGCCATTGTTCCTGCCGCTGAGATCAAAGTGGCCAAGGCAACCGGTGCAAACGCCCGCACTGTGGGAGAATGCTTTGCCAATGCCAAAAAACTCGACAAGACCAAGGTCAGGGTTCAGGGCAAGGTCATGAAGGTCTCAAAGATGATTATGGGCAAGAACTGGGTGCATCTGCAGGACGGCACTGGTAATCCCATGAAAAACAGCCATGATCTCGTTATCACAACCCTGGACGCGCCTGAACCTGGTTCCATTGTCGTGATTGAGGGTACCCTGCATGCTGATAAAGACTTTGGTGCCGGCTACAAGTACAAAGTGATTATCGAAGATGCCGCAATAGAGTAGATTTTTTCATGTATTTTTGGCATCCTTCATATCCCACTTGACACTTTGCATAAAAAAAGAAAAAAATACCGCGGATAAAAACGCTTGGAGGCAGCACTCGTGCATCCTGAAAAAATAGATCCAGGCCTGCTTGGTTTTGATTTTGACGGGGTCATTGCCGATACCGCGGAAACCTTTCTGCGCTTGGCCTGTGAAAAATATTCTCTCTGCGATATCCGCCCGGAAGATATCACTGACTTCAATATTGAGGAGTGTATTGATATCCCTGAAGAAATCGTCGCTGAAATTTTCAGGGATATTCTGATGGATTCCGTGAGATTCGGCCTGAAGCCCATGCCCGGTGCTGTCAGCGTTCTTGAAGAGCTAACTGAAAAAAACACGGTCACCGTGGTCACGGCCAGGCCGCTATCCAAGCCGGTGCATGACTGGCTGGAAAATGTCCTGCCCTCTGCTACCCTGCCGAGGATCCGGGTGGTTGCCATGGGTGCCCATGACGACAAACCCCGGCATATCCATGAACAGGGGCTGCGTTATTTTATCGATGATCGAGCCGAAACCTGCATCCAGCTCAGCAAAAGCAATATTCACCCCATTGTTTTTTCCCAGCCCTGGAACCACAACCGTCACCAGCTCGAGGTTGTCCATTCCTGGCAGGAAATCAGGACATTATGCCTATGAACGAAAATTACATAACCTGAACTGAGCGTGATATTGTCCACGTTATGTAATTTCTGTTTCTTAGATCAAGAAAAACTGTACGCCCAAGGAAAAATCCGTGAAATGTCCAGCCTGCGCAACCGATATCCCTGTCTATAAAAATCCCGTACCCACCGTGGATATCATCATAGAACTTACAGAGGGCATTGTCCTGATCGAGCGTAAGAATCCGCCCCATGGCTGGGCGCTGCCGGGCGGTTTTGTGGATTACGGAGAAAGTTACGAGCATGCGGCCGTACGGGAGGCCCGGGAGGAAACCGGGCTGGAGGTCACGCTGCTGCGCCAGTTTCATACCTATTCAGAACCGGATCGTGATCCGCGCCAGCACACGGCTTCCACCGTATTTAT
>WFRY01000314.1 GCA_015486315.1 Desulfobulbaceae bacterium | reverse complement strand
GACAGCATTCAGCAAGATACCGACCTTTTTATATCGGCATCCTTTTTTATAAATCTTCCTGAGTCCTTCTCTGGCATTACGGATTAATTCAGAAGTATCACTGCTGCGAACCGGTAGATTAATCGTCGTGCTGTTGTAATAATAATTCTCCTGAAACCGATTGGTCATTACGTAAACAACCAGTATCCCGGCAACTGATTTCTCTTTTCTTAATTTTTCAGCACCGGATGAAACATAAGCGGCTACAGCTTCATAGAATTCATCAATTGACTCTATTGCCTTCTTAAAAGTTCGAGATACGGTAATTGATTTCTTACGAGACGGTGACTGTTCCAACGGATAACAGGAAATCCCCCGAAGTTCATTGAGCAATTCCTACAGACTGAGGTGGAGACATAGAAATTATTGCAGTCTACGTGGGCAAAGATGGGCATATAAATTACTTAAACTGGGTATCCGCTTTACTCAAGTAACCACAACATGTAGTGTTATCTAAAATTTCAGGAAATTATTTTTTTGCGCGATGCCGGTTCAGTCGATACAGCTTGCTGCATAAGCCTATAAAAAAGCTTACCTCTATGCGTAGACAGTCGTCGATTAAACCTAAAAGCATACTCGTCCAAATAGTCTGTCAAATGTTTTGGTGTAACTGCTCCTTGGTGCGTACCCATCAACCATCTTTTTATCAGGGAAACAACCAAATGAACATGGGGCAACAAATCAGAAGCCTTGCCTTTGCTTTGGGTAATATTATGCACAACATGTTTATAGTTTTCTTTTTTCAACGGTGTATAGCCAAGCCACCCATCAGTTACGATTGTACTATTGGGAGTGATGTTATCATTGATAAATGGGATCAGACTGCTTGCGGAAGCATCAGGGATAACCCTGAACCGTATTCTGCCAAGTTTCTTTTCCTCAACTTCGACGGCAATGACTACCAAGGCCTTTGTGACAGTTTTTCGACCTTTAGCACCTTCTTCTTCGCCACCTATAAAAGTTTCATCCACCTCAACAGTGCCTTTAAGCTGCTCTCGAGCAGGACGAATCATTGCACGTCTAAGCTTATGCAGCCAAGTCCATGCAGTCTCATATCGTCGAAAGCCCATAGTATGCTGCAGATTCTTTGCGCTGGCTCCAGTCTTCTGAGACATTACCCACCACATAACATGAAACCAGAGACGAAGAGGCTTACGAGTTCCCTGAAAAATTGTTCCAGCGGTAATCGAGGTTTGATAAGCACAATCAGTACACACTATGAGTGAACGTTTGGTTTTCCAAGATCGACCGCAGTGACAACGAGGGCAAATAAAACCATCAGGCCAACGCAGGCTTGATATATAATCGTAGCAATCTTTTTCAGTTGCGAACTTCGTAATGAATTGTTCAAAGTCTTTCGGGTAGTCTTCGCGCTCCATAGTATATCCCCCATGCTTGAAATATGGCTGACATACTACATGTTGTGGTCACTTGAGTAAAGCGGATACCCAGTTTACCTGAAATATCTGGAAGATGCATTTATTATTTTCCCTGTGCCCTATTATTCTATGTCTGAAAAAATCAGAAGAAGCAATCACACCAAAATATATGCCATTGACTGGAAACTGGCTGACACCATTGCCACTGGCGGCAACATTGATATTACACGACAATTCGAAAATATGATTTATCTGGAATTACGAAGGCGCAACCACAAAATAAGTTATTTTAAGACAAGAGACAACTATGAGATAGATTTTGTCACTCAAAATAAAAAAAACAATCCACGCCCGAATCTCTATCAGGTATGCTATGATATCTCATCGCCCGACACCCTTGAACGTGAAACCCGAGCCCTTGAAAAATCGTTTGAATTTCTAAATGCAAAATCAGCAACAATTATTACTCTTTCCGATGAAAAACTCATTAAAAGAAAAAATATAACTATAAAAATAATCCCCGCATGGAAATGGATGCTGTCAAATAAGTAAGAAGTCAGAACAATAAAATAAGTAAGGTGTCCCCGGAATTCCATGATGTCCCCGGAATTCCATGAAGGTGTCCCCGGAATTCCATGTAATTATTCAAGGCCGTCCCCCCCACATATACTTTGACGAAACGACCCTTAACCTTATACTATAAAGTGAGCAGTCATTACCTGAATGCTGCCTTTACATCATAAACCTTATACCGTAAACCCTATAACCTTATACTGTGGCTATATACTCCCCCCCTAACCTCACGTGGCAACCGGCTCTGGTCAGCAAAAAGCAGCGGGCGGAAATGAACGGCCACCGTTCGGCTTTGGTCTGGTTGACCGGCCTGTCCGGAGCCGGCAAATCAACCATTGCCCAGCAGCTGGATGGCCGATTGTTTGCCGCCGGCATGCACAGCTACGTCCTGGATGGTGACAACATCCGCCACGGCCTCAATGCCGACTTGGGATTTTCCGCCGCGGACCGCCGGGAAAATATCCGCCGCATCGGCCAGGTAGCCAAATTGTTTGTTGATGCCGGCTTCATCGTCTTAACCGCGTTTATCTCTCCTTTCCGGGAGGATCGGGACGCGGTCAGAAAGATCATGAAACCGGACGAATTTTTTGAGGTCCAGGTTAAATGTTCCCTGGAGGAGTGCCAGGCCCGTGATCCGAAAGGCCTTTATAAAAAAGCCATGAAAGGTGAAATTGCAGAATTTACCGGCATCTCATCTCCTTATGAACCACCGCTGCAGCCGGAGCTTATCCTTGATACGGACGCATTGTCGGTTGAGCCGGCGGTTGAAAAGATCCTGAAACTGCTCATTGCCGGGAAGATAATTCCTCCCCGGCATTTTTAAGGGTGTCTTGATGACCAAGGAAACCTATGAATTAAGTCATCTTCGGGAACTGGAGGCGGAAAGCATCCACATCATCCGCGAGGTGGCGGCCGAGTTTGAAAACCCGGTCATGCTCTATTCCATCGGCAAGGATTCTTCGGTGATGGTCCGCCTGGCCCAAAAAGCTTTCCATCCCGGCAAGATTCCCTTCCCGCTCATGCATATCGATTCCAAATGGAAATTCAAGGCCATGATCGAGTTCCGGGATGAATTCTGCAGTCGCAATGATATTGATCTCATCGTTCACTATAATCTCGAAGGCCATGAGCAGGGCATCGGCCCCTTTTCCCATGGCAGCAAAGTCCATACCGATGTCATGAAGACC
>WFRY01000313.1 GCA_015486315.1 Desulfobulbaceae bacterium | reverse complement strand
CCTGTGAGTAGATACAGTTTTTTCTCTTTTAAGGTGTAATATCTTCCATTTCGTTAAGCCCTTTTGCAATGAGTATTGCCTCTGTCACAATGGCCCAGTTCAGGTGGTTTGAAAGGAAGATGGGCTATGGAAAATATCCAGACACAGGAGATTCATTATAACTCCTATCTACGGCCAGCGTATATCGCTGTGTGTTGCAAGTCGTTTCAAGCGGTTACTCCAGAACTTTTTTCAGTTGTTCCTTGAATTCATCCAGGTCCCTGGCCCGTATTGCGTACTTGTGAAGCGCTCTTAGTATTTCACGCATGGAAATGGACTTTATCTGTCCAATTAATATGGCGTCAGGGATCCCAAAACGCTCTTCCAGGACCTCAATCACCATTTCCTGTGCATTCTGAATGCCCTGCTGAATGCCTTGCTGGATGCCCTCTTGGATGCCCTGCTGAATACCTTCTTTAAGACCCTCCTGTTTTATTATTTCATAGGCTGCTGACTCTATCATGATATCTCGCCTCCTTTGCATTAGCCTGACAGGTATTTCCTCAGATACGATGCCTCCAAGGATTGCCATGCCGGTAAGAAGATCCGCCTTGTACTCACGGGACTCATCTGATTCGTATATTCTGCGCTCCGCCTCGTCTATCAATCCCTCTCCATCCTTCATAAGAGGAATGAAAGGATACAAACACCTTGGACCCGTATCCAGAACCTCGCGGGCATACATCTCGTACAATTTTACCAATTTGTACCGGTAATCCACCTCTGCATCATGGTAATGATTTGTTGCCTTAAGGTGGGGCCTGAAGAGTATAAGCACTGTCATTACCGGAAGTTTTTCTTCCAACAAATGCCTGCACCTGCATTCCAGAGTTCTTACAGGAAGCCAGGGCCTCCAGTTAGTCTGAAATTCTATCAGTACGAGCTGTGTAACGCCGTCTTCAAGCTCGGCACGAAGCACAAAATCCGACCGCCTCAACGAGGCCGTCTCCTGGGGAGCTACAGCAACCAGTTCTGATGAACGAACGGCAAGTCCGCAGAGTTGCCGCAATATCTCGTCCTTGCAACGAGAAAGAATTACCTTGGATGCTATGTCATATTGCATGGTTAAATTTTAGTAATGTTTTTTGGGGAATGCAATGAGTGTAACCTTTTTTCATTGAAGGGTATCTGCCAACAGGGTACCGCATCTGCTGAGTTGTCAGGGACTCGAAGTACAGGGAGTAGGCCTTCGCCCATGCGCTTGCCCCCAATTTTAGTCCTTGGAACCTTAGCCATATGGTTCAATAGCTCCTAAGCAATCCCCAATTTTATTGGCGGGGTTGTTGACCTTTACTTTATTTCACCGGCTTCTTTGCAGAATAAAATACCTCGCGATGGGGAAGTTTTTTCTGATTAAGCTACCTTTTCCCAATTCAACGTTTTGATATTCCTCTCTTTTTCATCAAAGGTAATCCCTGCGATTGTTATCTCCTTTTCCGAATTAATGTATTTTCCCTCATTATAACGCTTTTCCTCTTTTGCGGATATGCAGCAAATCCGAACAAGCGCTCACGTTGGGATTCTATTTCAAATAATACGATATTCCAGGATTTATAACAATGATGAGGCCGGGGTCATGCTACCTTTTTGCAATCCCGCCTGCAGTGATGTGATATGCAGCATGATCACCCCCAACCATGGACAGTACAAGAGCAGGAACAATGTATCTTCACAGTAACCGCCATTCCCTAGATGGGCACAACGAACAATGAAAATACGCTTTTGCAGTTTATTAAATTGTGTGCTCAAGGAAATGGGGAAGTAGCAAATTAGAGCTTTTTTATTTTGAGCCTTCAGTCTTGAGCTTTGAGCTCTTTACTGTACAAAAGCAGCGTAAGGTGCGCTATTCGTTTTTATATGCTGGCCTTCCAGAAGGTGGGTGGCAGCACGGCTTCGTGAGTTGTTATTTTTTACTTCGACAATTTGGTTTTTATAACTTAAAATTGTCAACTATGTGGATTGAAAGAGAAATAGATAGAGAATTAATTGATATAGCATCATCATTTCCTGTGCTGGTCCTTGTGGGACCATGGCAGAAGCGGGTGGACAGTCTTGACCTGGGTTTATGAAAACTCCGGGGACAGCGAGATACAGGGCAGGGTGCGGGTCTCACACCCTGCTTCGGGAAAGTAAGTGGTTTTGTTCAGTGCCATTGT
>WFRY01000312.1 GCA_015486315.1 Desulfobulbaceae bacterium | reverse complement strand
GTTTTATAGCTGCCGATCCACTCATCGCCCACAACGCGGCCCTTGACCTCCGTTTTCTCGAAAATGAGTTCGCGAAACTTGGCCTCTCTCTCAACAACCCCTGATACCTGGAGGAAAAGGCCTTCCTGCAAGCGCAGGCCACAAGAGTAAACGGTAGAAAGATAGGCGTAATTGTGGAAGGTGGAAATATTGCCGAGAATTCGCTCAACTTCTTCACGGCTGAGGACTGAAGGCAGGCGTTTCTCGGTTGGAGCCTTGATGACTTTCAACAAATGCCAGTCCCGCAACAAGCCCATGCACGCGACGGCGTGTCCGCCACGTGTGATGGGCAACGTTCTGGCCTCCAATAGACTTGACAAAAAGTATAGATGTTGTACAATTGTCTATATTAAGATGCTATAGAGGTCATTATGGATATTGTTGTTGACACATCTGCATTAATCGCTGTGATTGTCGGTGAACCTGAACGAGAAAAAATTATCGAGATCACAAAAGGGAACACCCTTATTGGACCTGGGTCTATCCCTTGGGAAATAGGCAACGCTTTTTCTGCTATGTTCAAACGAAATAGACTGTCATTTAAGGAAGCTCAAAAGGGTCTATTAATTTTTGACAGTATCCCACTTCGATATATTGAGCCAAATTTTGTGAAGGTGTTGCATTTATCTAAACAAACCGGAATGTATGCATATGATGCGTATTTTTTGGATTGTGCTATCAGGCATAAAGCACCGCTATTGACATTGGATAAAAAACTCAAGGAGTCTGCTCTAAATCTCAATATTGAAATAATGGAGACTTGAAATGCAAGTGTATTCATATTCGGAAGCCAGACAAAAATTTGCTACGGTTCTTAAACAAGCTGAGAGTACTGGCAAGGTAATAATTCGGAGAAAAGACGGTCAAACTTTTGCATTAATTCCCGAGAAGAGTGTATTTTCGCCCTTGGATGTTCCTCTGATTAAAGCTAATGTGACAACAGAAGAGATTGTCGATATAGTACGAGCGGGAAGGGAACGGTAGAACCAATAAGAATTGAGTCGACCCTTTGAGGTAAATCTGATAGCTTTCATGAATGTTGCGGGTCGTGTCCGCAGGTGGTGTCAACAGACATGATATTTTTCATCTTAGTGGACACGTAGTTTTACGATTTTAAACGGACAAACCTGCACCAGGCCGGCATAAGCCCAGGCCACTGGCCAGGGACAGCGGGATGGAGCCGTCGACGTCCTCAACATTGATCCGAGCCCCCGTTTTCAAGCAGGATAAGAACTACTGCAAGATGATTTTCCAGTACCGCCAGCATCAGGTGAGTAAAGAGGTTGACATCCCTGGCGTTGCCCATGGCACCATTGGAGATCAGGATTTTACCCACCTTGAGCCGCCCTTCATGGGCCGCAGATTTCAGCGGAGTGAACCGGTTTTTGTCCGGGAGGTTGACGTCCGCCCGTTATTGATCAATTCCCGCATGATCGCGACTCTTCCATATCTAGCCGCCCTGATGGGAGTACTCCCACACCTAAGCCTGCCGCCTGCACTTGCAGGATGAATCCAGATTCTCGAAAAGATCACCGGTGTCAATGGTAATGTAAAAGTGTACCAAAAAAAGCAATGAAAAGTGTACCACCTCCACCGATGTGTTACCTTCCTCTACAGAGAAGAGGAGGTGACCATCATGATTACGAAGGAGGTTTTTATGGACATCATTTCATTGCACCGGCAAGGACTCAGCATGCGGGCCATTGCCAAAAAACTTGGGATTCATCGCAATACGGTCAAAAGGCATATTGAAGGAAATTCATTTCCTCAATATCACAAAAACAAGCGACAGAAATCCGTTCTTGATCCATATCGTCAGATCATTGATGATTTTCTTGCTGAAGACGACTATCGAGCCACCTGGATATTTGATCGGGTAAAGAAAATGGGATACCCTGGTTCCTACGAAACTATCAGAGATCATGTGCGTCTGGTCAAAGAGCGGCGCAACCGTCTTGCCTACGCCCGCTTTGAAACCGAACCGGGGCTGCAGGCCCAGGTTGATTGGGGTGATTTCCAGATTGCCAACCCGGATAATTCCAATTCTATGAAATATGTGTTCCTGATGGTCCTTGGATTCAGCCGGGCTATGTATGTCGAGTTTGTCAACCGGTGCACCCTGGAATCCTTCATGGACTGCCATATTCATGCCTTCCGCTACCTGCAGGGGG
>WFRY01000311.1 GCA_015486315.1 Desulfobulbaceae bacterium | reverse complement strand
GTTTTGTGTAGTCCCGCACTGCGGGATCCCCAGCCAAGAGCACAGGGCACAACGCCCAGTGTGTACACATCGGACTTCGTCCGCTGTCTGGAGTTTGGCCATTTTGAAGGATGTTTTTTGTGATCGACCCCTCCCCGTCAATCGCCCCCGGAAATTTATTTTCAATAAATATCCGAAATAGCTGAACTCAAAATTCACAACCTGCTATAAAGTAGGCATGAAAGAAATAATCAGAATCCAAGGTCGCGATTTGTCTCCTGCTGACATCCACTATATAAAGGAACAGATCGCCGGACATCCAGAATGGCATCGGACCCGGCTGTCGCAGGAGATCTGCGCCGCATGGAACTGGAAAGACGAGGTCGGTCGTCTCAAAGACATGGCCTCCCGCACCATGCTGCTCAAACTGGAGCGACGCGGATTGCTGAAACTCCCACCCCGAAGAAAACCAGGAGGAAATCAATCACGGGGAAAATTCTTTCAGCCTGTTCTGCATGATTCATCTTTACTCGACACCACGCTGCGCAATCTTCAACCGATTGAACTCATATGTGCGGATCGTGGCGCTGAAGCACGCTTGTGGCGAACGCTGATGGTGCAGTATCATTATCTGGGATTCAAAACGCGTGTGGGCCAGAGCATCAGTTACATCGCTGAAACCAATGACGGCAGACCTGTTGCCTGCCTTCTCTTTGGCGCGGCAGCATGGAAGACGTATCCCCGGGACACCTTTATCGGATGGAGCAGGAAACAACGGGAAAGAAACATTTCTCGCGTCATCAACAATATGCGCTTTCTAATCCCGCCATGGGTGAATGTACCTCATCTGGCCAGCCACGTTCTGGCCATGGCTCTGCGCCGTCTGGCTGATGACTGGCGAACGAAATACGGGTTTGAACCTGTTCTGGTCGAGACCTTTATCGAGCAGGATCGTTTCAAGGGCACATGCTACAAGGCTGCCAACTGGCAATGTGTCGGTTCGACAACCGGAAGAACCCGCCAGGATCGACATCACAATCTCAAAGTTCCAATCAAGGATATATACCTATACCCGCTTTGTCGGGATTTCAGAAAAACACTATGCAAGGAGGAACCATGAAACTGCTGAAAGCTTTCCTTAATATAAGCAATGAACTCTCTCCCATGTTCTCGCAGGAGCGTACTGCACGCAGGGCGACGCGACTTCTGCTGAGCAATCTGCTCTGCATCGGCAGGCATTGGCTCACTCGTATGCTGTGCGCCACAAACCGTGACCAGCGCGACTGGAGCGCAGACTATCGTCTTTTCTCACGCAGTCCATGGAAAGCCCAGGATCTCTTTGAGCCCGCTATCCGCCGGTCCCTTGATTACCTTGATAAGGAAGAGTTTATCTGCATTGCCGGTGACGAAACGAAAATCAAACGCGCAGGCCGGAAGGTCAAGCGATCACGCTGGATGCGTGATCCTCTTTCTCCTCCATTCCAGGTCAATTTCATCAAGGGCATTCGCATGATCCAGTTTGCAGTGATTCTGCCTTTGCACCGAATCGCCCGTGTGACCGCACGATCAATCCCCGTTCTGTTTGAACCGGTCGAGGCATTAGAGAAACCCAAAAAGAAAGCCGGCGCAAAGGAAAAGGCTGCGTACAACAAAGCGAAGAGAAAGAACACCATGTGCGACCAGTCGGTTGTGCATATGCACTGCTTGCGCAAGGCCTTTGATGCAGCGGGGGCGTTCACGCGCATTCTTCTCTTTACCCTGGATGGCGGGTTCTGCAATCGCAAAGTCTTCAAAGCCAAGCTGGAGCGATGTCGTGTTCTGGCCCGTTGCAGAAAGGATGCCAAGCTTTGTTTTGCGGCCAACGATCCCGCTCATCCGCAAAAGAAATATGCCGACCACAAGTTCACCCCGGAGTCTGTCCGCAAGGACAAATCCATACCCTATAAGTCAGGCAAGTTCTTTATCGGCGGAAAATACCGCAAAATCCGCTACAAGGAAGTTCGGAACGTTATGTGGCAACGGGGAGCCGGAACGAAAACACTTCGCCTTATTGTGTTGGCGCCGATACCGTATCATCTCTCGCCCAACAGCAAGGCCAATTATCGCGAACCGGCCTATTTGCTGACCGACGCCAACGACATGAATATCCACAAACTCATTCAGGCCTATGTTGACCGGTGGGAAATCGAGGTGAATCACCGGGATGAGAAGCAACACTTGGGGGTCGGCGATCCACAGGTGTGGAATGATTCCTCCGTTGACCGGTTCCCGGCGTTCATTGTGGCTTCCTATGCCTTTCTGCTTTTAGCTTCGCTTGAAGCTTATGGTGCGAAGCGCACAGACGAATATCTCCAACCCCCGAAATGGCAACGACGCAGACCACGCCCGTCCTGTCTAGACCTGCTCGCTCTGCTCCGAAAGGAGGCTATCGAGAATCCTGAGTTGCTCAAGGCGGCAGATTTGAGTTTTGTGCCCGTCGAGGCTTGCCTCAAAGCGGCCGCCTGAGCTAAAATAATGTCCAGAGCGGGGGGATTGGCTCATAGAGCCAACACTACAGGCGTGGGGAATTATGATTTTTCTCCTTTTATTACCACAAAGGAGCCTTTTCCGAAGCCTTCAAGAATTGCTTCCGGTTCACCGGGGATTAATGTTTGTACGGTTTCTGTTACGGTAAAGCCGGCGGCAGTAAGAAATTGTATAATTTCCGGAGTGGAAAAGAATGTTGCGTCTTTATAGAATTTGCTTTTTTCTTTTTTCTTCAGATATCGGCGTCCCATATCGCTTTCTTTATCAACAAAACCGACAATTACG
>WFRY01000310.1 GCA_015486315.1 Desulfobulbaceae bacterium | reverse complement strand
CACTACGATTATACGGTCTGGACCTCAGTTGCAGACCTGAAAAACCTGCAGTATGCCTTTAAAACCTATATGGATCAATCCATTCGCAGCATTGATGTGGCTAAAGCACTGGCCGCTGCAGGCAATGAAATACAGGTGATCGAGATGGATTCAGAGCAGCCCATCGAGGATATTTCCACGAGGTTTAAATAAACCAGCATGGCCGAAGCAGGTTAGCCGGCCACAACAGACAATGAACATCCATCACTGCGGCATGGCAAGCCCTATGCTCCGTGGCGATTTTCGGATAAACAAAGACGAACCTTTGTACAGCAGGTAAGTCTAAGCTGTTAATTTTTAAGCTGTACATAGTACAAAAAGGGAATCCAATGAAAAAAATAAGCAGTCTTGTTGTCAGTGGTCTTATGGTAGGCCTGTTTGCCGCGGGTACAGCTATAGCCGCTGACCCACAGGGAGATGATGTCGAATCAGTTGCAAAGCAGATTGAAAGCGAAGCAGGTGTACCCATTGCCGGCGAAGAGGTCGCCCCGGAGGGAGACGATGTCGGAACAGTTAGAGAGCAGATTCAGAGCCAGGCAGGTGTGCCGGTGTCCAAGGACGTCAAGGGGCCGGGACATCCGCCGGAAGGCGGTCATGATCTCGAGGCAATCGGCAAGCAGACCAATAATCCGGTCGGTGCTGCCTGGATGATGTGGTTCCAGAACGATTTCACTGTAATGGACGGTGATGAAAGCGAGCACGAAGAAAACTGGAACAGTCTCAAGTTCCAACCTGTGATGTCCTTTCCAGTTACCCTGGGCGGCGACCCGTGGAACCTTATCTTCAGGCCGACGTTTCAGCTCCAGAGCTTTTCTTTTGCCGGCGAAAGGACAACCGGCTTAGGGGATACGGCCCTGGCTGTTGCCCTCGGCCCTGATCGGATGGATGGTACCATCTGGGGACTCGGTATAACCAATATATTCCCCACCGCCTCAGAGGACGAGATCGGGCAGGAGAAATGGCAGGCAGGACCGATGGCATTATTAGCTCATCTGGCGCCGGATGTTGGTGGTTTTAATGTCGGTATCTTTGTGCAGCACTGGTGGTCATATGCAGGTGAGGATGACCGGGCAGATACCAGCTTGACCGATCTCCAGTATTTCATTCAGTACCGTCTCAGTAAAACGGAAATGATCGGTATGGCACCCAATATCCAATACGATTGGGAAGCAGACTCGGATGAGGCATGGACTATCCCTGTCGGTCTGGGGTACCAGAATGTGACCAAGGTCGGTACTACAGCGATAAAATACGGTCTTGAGTTACAGTATTATGTGGAACAGCCGGATGAATTTGGGCCGCAGTGGGCTGCCCGCATTCTCTTTGTCCCGGTTATTCAAAGTCCGTATCATCGATAATTTTGAATAAAGGGCAGCCTGAATCATCTGACAGCTTGTGCAATGCTGTCAGATGATTTCATTTGTAAACATACGTAAGAAACCAAACATATGGATAGATGTAATTATAACAAATCGTTATAATTCTGTTGTCACATGCTGTGCTCAGCATTGTCTGGAATGTGGTCGGTTTGTGGCTGCTCTCCCTGGGAAAACAGGCGTTAGGGCCAACAGCTGCATACGCTGCCATCGTGTTATTTATCCTGTTAAGCAGCGGCTATATATTTTTTGCCGAAAAAGAGTATGAAAAGATGTATCTGTTACTTGCCTGTATAGGTGCGGCCCTGGCCTGTTACGCAATTACAGGCGGGCTGACCAAAGACCACAGTCTGTGGCCATCAGAGTTCTGGCGGTATGCAGGCATGGCCGTGAATGCTTTAGGGGTTATTGGTTTTCTCGTAAGCGCTCCATGAACCCCCTGCTGTATACGCTCAAGTCCCCAGATATACGGGGGTATTATCGGAGCCTTGATCACGCACAGCAGGGTGCTCCTGAAACGCTTACATTCCGAGATGTTATCATGTCAAAAGTGTGGTTAATGAAGCGCTTACGTTTTCTCTATGGTGTGAAAAGTTTTGTTGATAGAAGAAAAAAGTGCCATTTCACTTAAGATAGTGAAATTTCTTAAGAAAGGAATAGTAAATTCGTCTTAGATATCAGACGGCAAGAGATGCATAACAAGTCAGGAGTTAAGCAAATGAGTGAGAATAAAATGAATTGCCAGGAAGAGGACAACTCGAGTGTTGATAAACAGGATGGGATGTCACGGCGTGAAGCCCTGAAAAAGTCAGCGGTTACCCTGGGTGCCTGCTATCTTGCCCCGGCAACAATGGATCTGTTGCTCGCAGACAGAGCCACTGCGGCATCGGTCCCCCATCCTACATGTCCGACACTCACCATTATAAATAGCTCGCAGCAGGATATCGAGATAACCTGGATACCCTGTGGTCAGTCTGCTGAGAGAGTCAGTCTGGTTCAAGCCGGAGAAACCTTGAACGGTAGATTAAACCCGGCAGATAAAGACGTTGGTCTCAGGCAGCTACCTGCCTCTTCACCGCCATATCCTTGCAATGGCTCGAGTGAGAGGGCTGCAGTAGGCAGCACAAGTGGATGGGACAGCGTAGCTTGGGGGTCCGCTCCAGGTCAGTGCTCTGCGGGAACGGCAAACCGTCCATGGAGTACGGCAATGCTCCTAACTATTACTTTTATCGACGAGTAAACTTATGTTTATTACCACCATGTCGGGTAGAGATCTGTATATATCTCAGTTGTAGGTATTTGAGAATGGAATGTTGACCACGTTCCATTGAACGGTATTGGTATGGGCAGTTGACCAATAAAAACCACTTTCTGATCTATAACTTTTTTCAGGCAGAACTATACCAGCAGGGGCAGTGTCATTGAATAAATGTCCATTTATAGCTTTCATCTTGACGGTCATCGTATCCTCTTTCGTTCAGCAGACAAGCATGTTTTTATCCTCAATCCCACAGCCGACTGGATCTGGCAGGCAATGGCCGAGGGATTCAGTTTTGATGATCTGGTTGAACAGCTGGCAGAGCATTTTCAAATTTCACGGTCGACCGCGAGAAGTGATATTGTGGAACAACTGAATCAATGGGCAGTCCTTGGGCTGAATCCCCGCCCGGCTGAGCAGAAAAAGGATAGGCAGCCCGTTGCTGCTGCAGAGCCGATCAAGCTCGATACCATACGGTTTGCTCAGAATGCTCAGTACTCCCTGCAATACAGCTTTCACTTTGGCAGTGCAGTCATTACCCTGACGGATTACACCTCTGACCTTGCTGTGCATTTTGGGCTGCTGTTGTCCGGCCTTCCCGCCACAGAGATAAAAGAATCGAACAGCCAGATCACACTGTTCAAGGATGCGAATGAATATGTCATCTCCTGCAATGGGGTCGAACTGGAACGTACAGGCTTTGAACTGGCTGCAGTGGGAAGAGTTGTTCAGGCTATAATAGAAGCCGGCTATCCACAGGCAATCTGGATGGCTTTTATGCATGCTTCCGCCGGTTCTCTTAATGGTTACGGCGTGGTGTTCCCGGGGATAGGAGGCAGCGGCAAGTCAACTCTTATGGCAGCACTGACAGCATCCGGCTGGACATACTGGTGTGATGATACGGTTCCTGTGGACGTCCATGGACGGGCGGGTGCGGTCCCACTGCGTCCCTGCCTTAAATCCGGCAGCTGGGAAGTGTTACGTTCTTTTTACCCGGATCTGGATACTCTGCCGGTCTACCAACGCTGCGACAAGGAGGTACGTTATCTGCCTCTGAAACATGAACGCAAAAACTGCCGATCCATGTTGCCGGTTCATGCTCTTGTGTTTCCTGCCTATACTCCGGGTTGCAGCCAGAAACTCTGCTCCCTTACCCCTGTGGAGGGCTTACAGCGTTTGATCAAGGCCCAGTCCTGGATTTCACCTGATCCGGATCGGACCGCTGCAATGATTGACTGGCTGGGTACCATTCCAACATACAGTCTGCACTACCATTCCCTTGATTGGGCCATTACCCGGCTTGAACAACTGGCGCAAAATGGCAGACTGTAACTCATTTGATTTTCTCTGCCGCTGCCTGTCCAGGCAGGAAAAAGGGCGCAATGATCCGGCCTGGATCCGTCGGCAAATAACCAGTGGATCGGTTAACTGGCAGGATGTTATTGCCATTGGTGACCAGCACTTTGTACTGCCACTGCTTTATTATCAGCTGACCGACAAAGGGCTGACAGCCTGCCTGCCCGATGATCTGCAGGATAACCTGGCAACGCTCTACGAACTCAACCGACTGCGCAATGAACAGCTTAAGAAGCAGTTAACCAGTATTGTTAAACTATTCAACTTCATTTGCGTTACTCCCGTACTGCTGAAAGGAGCAACAGCTCTCTTTTCAGAACTCTATCCGGACCCTGCCTGCCGGATGATGAATGATCTGGATATCCTGGTTCCTGCCGACCTGTTGTCCAACTGTGCAGCTCTTCTCCAAAAAGAGGGATATTCGCCTATGGAAGGCGACGAAATCTATGATGATCATCATCACTGTCGGCCTCTTGCCCATCCTGACCATCTTGCCAGGGTGGAATTGCACAGGGAAATAGGTGCCGAACCGGTGGCTCAACTGTTGAGCAGTGAAGCAATCCGAAACGAGGCAATTACAATTCGGCGGGATGGAATGGAATGTCAGCTGTGCAGCAATACTCATCTTGCTCTGCATAACATTATCCACCATCAACATTCCGGAACAGATTTTTACCGTCAACGAACAGTTAGTCTCTATCAGATGTATGATCTGGTGCAGCTGATGTATCTGTCTCAAGGGGACGATATTGTCGACTGGCAGAATATTTTTCATCAATTAAAACAAAATGGATACGCCGGATCTACCGCATCTTATTTTCTGTCAATCAAGCATTTCTTCAGTCAGCCGGTACCACCGGCTATCCAAGTTTCAACAGCTGCCCGGTTGGATTGGCTGCTTGTCAAAATCCAGTTACAGTCCGCGTTCTTTCGATATTATTTTCAAATGATGGTTCATATTCTCCGGGATAAAAAAAACAGAAAAATTTTTATGCGCCAACTGTGCTCACCCCAAAGTTACAAAATGCATGTTCACCAGCTTGCATCAATTTTTCAAAAAAATGAAAAATAGGTAAAAGTAAAACAGTAAAACAGGGGACCACGTTTTTATTGAGGTGCGGTGTCTCTCATGTTACAAGATTCCTTCAAATGCCAATTTTGATCATAACTCTGGAGAACCAAGGGAAAAACATGGGGATATTCAATCAACTGAAGCTCAGTGATTCAACAGTGGTACAAATTGAATGGGAGATGACCCCGGACCTTGCATTCTGTACCTTTACCGCCAAGGGTTTGCGTGAGGAGTTGACCAACACCAGTGAACGGATCTGTTATTTTTTTATAGATAACTGGGGTGATGAGCCCAGACTGTATCTTATGGAACGGGGTGTCCGGCATGTACATATTCTGGCAGAGATCAAGGCGCCGCAGCAAATGCTGGTCAACTGTATTGTCAACCAGGGCGGCACACCGTCTTCCAGGGATAACTATCCCATTGACAGCGCATTAAAGGACTGGCTGCTTACCGAGGTAATGCAGGTGGAAGACAGTCCTTTTCTTGTTCCTGCCCATGAGGAACATGCTGCCAGAGAAGATATGGGAGCGGAGCTTCCGCATCTGGGAGAGAACAATTTCAGCGATAGCATAATTATTCTGCCTGCTGAGAATGACTCACTTGCAGATGATCAGATCGGTCCGCTGCTGGTCCAATGGAATTTTTATGATGCAGAGTTGAATCCGCAGGGTTCATTTCATAATGTGCTGGCAGACACCGGTGATGGCCTGACAGTTGTTGATGAACGAACATCTCTGATGTGGCAGCGGTTCGGGCTGGACCTCAGTTCAAGCCGCACCATGAGACAGAAGATAGAGCAGCTAAATAACGAGGGTCTTGCAGGATACCATGACTGGCGGATACCGACTCTGGAAGAGGCCATGTCACTGATGGAGAGGACTCCAAATGAAAAAGGTGTATACCTGCATCCCTGTTTCTCCAAAGAGCAGCCTTTTATTTTTATCGCAACCCGCCGCACGCCTACCGGCTACTGGTTTGTGGATTACAAGCAGGGCAAGGTGTATTGGTCTTCAGGCACCGTGCCAGGAGGATTCTGCAGATTATGCCGGAATATAACTGCAGACAGTTAAGTTGAAAACTCAACCTGAGGCCACCTTACAAAACAGGGGACAGACCACGGTTTTAAAAATAAAGAACGATTAAGCCTTATTCGAAGTACTCAGGAATTTTTTTGACTGCAATGGAAATACAATACAAGATTAATTATCCGGCATGATGAAACAATACCACCCCAGCAGGGCGTCTGTGACTGTGCGATGAAACGAAAAACTCAAAGCAAGCAAAAATTTTACTTGTGGATGATGAACCGCTTGTTCGTCTCACGGTGAGCAGTGATCTTGAAGATACCGGATATGCTGTAAATACTGCCGAAGACGGCCATGTAGCCTGTGCCAGGCTCGATGAGTCTTCCTATGATCTTGTGGTCACCGACCTGGTCATGGAGGGGATGGGCGGCATGCAGGTTCTGCAGGAGGCCAAACAACGCGATCCAACCTGCGGCGTTATCCTGATGACCGGGTATGGTGATATGGAGTCGGTCATTAAGGTCCTGCGCCATGGTGCGGATGATTATCTCCTCAAGGCGTATAAATCAATCCGATGATCTTTTGTTTCGTCTGGCCGGTTGTCTTGAAAAAGGGCAGCTGCAGCGAAATCTAAGAGAAGCGGAAAAACAACTGCGTCGTTCCCATGAGGAACTGGAGGAAAAGATACACAGGCGAACCCTGGAACTTCAGGTGAAGCAGCAGGAACTCATGGATAGCAATACTGCCCTGCGGATCTTGCTCGAGCAGCAGAAATCCAGGAACGAGATTGAAGCGGCCGTGAGCTGCAATCTAAAAGAAAATGTCATCCCTACCAGGATCTTCTCAAGGAGGAAACAAAGGGCGGCAAAGGAAATCTATACGCCGTTCTTATGGAGAAAAATATCCACGACATTACATCGACCTTCAGTAAACAGCTTTCCTCTGAGCTGCCCAATCTGACGCCACGGGAAATTCAGATAGCAAATCTTGTCAGACAGGGGCTGGCAAGCAAGGATATTGCGGAACTCCTCAAAATCAGCCTTGGAACTGTGGAGTTTTATCGCCTGAACCTGCGTAAAAAACTCGGCATTCACAAACGAAAAATCAACTTGAGGAGCTACCTGCTCTCTTTCTCCAGCCAATAACGGATAAACCAGCATGGCTGGGACATTGTGTACGCTGGTTTTGCAGTGAAACGAGGAATATGGATTAATCAAGCAATAGCCAGTCTACAGCCGAGTGCCTCACTGACCTTGCTAATGGTAGCAAATTGCGGTTTACCACCATCAGCCAGGGATTTATACAGACGGGCTCGAGTAACACCTGCTTTTTTGGCTACTTCAGTCATGCCCATCGCCCGGGCAGCGGTATATGAAGATGTTGCCGTACTGGGCGGCGGCCTGATACTGGAATACCTGGGAGTTGACAAACCGGTGAGCTGTCAGAAATAACTGGCAAGCTGATCTAACCACAAACCTTCCCCACCTTGAGGGTATCTTGATTAATTTTAATTTCTGTTCAAGATCAAGGCATGTAAGAAAATTTACCGCAGGTATCTATTTGATATTTTGAGGATAATTTTTTTGCATAACGCAGAGATTGAGCGAAAAGGCAATTATTCAAGGTGGCCTTAACTTTTCTTACCTTGACGCCGGCGGGTCAACCTGGTTACTGCGCCGCCAGCCCGGCAGCTGACAATGCGGATATATCTGTTGAACTTAAACAAAACAATTGCCTGCAAAGTGGTTTTTTAAATATCAGATTGGAACATTTTCAGTAGAGTCTGATATGGTAACATATAAAACATTTTGGTAGTAATGCCCATTATTGATTACTGAACTGAGGACGAGGCTACTAACCCACTTTTTCTGTTGTTTTCCAGGAGAAGCATGCCCGACAAATTATCGATCAGCATCAGACAAAATATTATCCGGGATTTAATGATGAAAAACCTGTTTTTTGTTCCTGCTGTACGATCATGACTGGTTTTTACACTTACGCCATCTGGATTTTAGTCAATACGTGCGAAGAGGTTAAAACAATAGGTTAACATCTAATTGAGATGAAACAATGATCAAAAAAATGCTTGTTGTAGTCGTTTGATTGATGCTGGTTGCCATGGTTGGCTGCAGTAAAGATGAGCCGGAAACAGCAGCAGACACGGCAAAAGAATCTCTGCACAAAGCCACCGAAGCAACGAAAGAAGCTGCTAAAGAGGCAGGAGATGATGCCGTTGATGCCACGAAAAAACTGGCTCACGATACTGCCGAGGCAACTGAAGATGCTGCCCATGATGCTAAAAAGGCAATGAAGTAATATCAACTATCGCTGCGGGGAATGGTTGCGTCAGGATGCTGAACACCTACGTAGTTTTAACATTAATCAGGGGGAACCTATGACAGGATTGATAATATTTCTGGCTATTGGTGCTGTAGCTGGCTGGTTGGCCGGGACGATAATGAAAGGTGGTGGTTTTGGGCTGATCGGCAATATAATTGTCGGCATTATAGGTGCTGTGATTGGAGGATTTGTATTTGGCTTGCTCGGTATATCCGCAGGAGGGCTCATTGGTTCAATCATTACAGCAACTGTTGGCGCTGCCCTGCTGCTCTTTATTGTCGGCATTATTAAAAAAGCATAACGATCTGACATGTGCAATACCCTGAGGCTAAAACGTCAAACCTCCTGCCGTCACACAATCCGCACCCTCCCGGCTGTAAGTTTTAAGCTGGCGTTATCTGTCTGGTTATATCTATTGTTCAGTTCTGCTGCATGGTCTAATAGTGCCTGTGCTGTCGAGCCAAGCTTTGACTGCTCCAAAGCCGATCATGACGCTGAAGAACTGATCTGCAGAGATAATGAACTTGCCGCACTGGATAATCAGCTTGCGGGAGTCTATCATACCGCCCTGGAAAATTTTCCGGTCGATGAACGTAAAAACCTGAAGGTAATGCAGCGTGACTGGATAAAAGGACGTAATGATTGCTGGAAGGCCGATGACTTGCGTTCCTGTGTCAAGTTCGCATACGAGTACAGGATAACCGAGCTGCAGATTACAGGCGGTCTGTTCACTGTACCGGAACCGGTACAGTATCAATGTGACAGTGGAGAGTACGATTACCTGACTGCAATTTTCTATACGGAAACAGCCAGGCCTGCCGTTGTACTTAGCGGAAATAACGGCAGGGATTTTTGGCAGGTCATAGCCTGGCCAACTCCATCCGGCAGTGGTGCAAAGTACCAGGGAAGCAATGTTCTCTTCTGGAATAAGGGTACAGAGGCATTAGTTGAGCGGCAAGGCAGGACAATAAAATGCGTTTGCCTTCCCTGAAAATCTATTAACGGAGGATTTTATTATGAAAAAACATTACCAGCAAAAAAAATCTATTTTAACTCAGGCATTGACAGTCATCTTTTTAAGCTTCCTTGCTTTTTCGGCACAGGCTGGAGAGCCCCAATCGTACCGCAATATCCATTTTAATTATAATACCCAGCGCACCGGTGGCGATTATACCCATTTTCAGACTCAGAATTTTCAGAGCTGCGCAGAGGCATGTGCCAATGATTCCCGCTGTCAGGCCATGGACTTCAACATCACTGATAATTCATGTTGGCTCAAAGACAGCGTTCCGTCCTCAAGACCGAGCCAAGTCTTCGCTTCCGGGGTAAAGCAGGGAAATAATAATGTTGCTGACTCCTCTAACCCAAAGAATGAAGTTTATGGGATACAGCTCTTTGACAACCTCAAACGAAATGGTGGTGACTATAAAAATTTCACTGTCGCCAATGTTGAAGAATGTGCCAGGGTCTGCTCAGGAGATAACAATTGTCAGTCTTTTAATTATGGTAAAGAAAAAAGGGACTGCTGGTTGAAAAATAATGTGCCCGGCGGAACCCCTAACGATACAGTTATTTCCGGTGTCAAGAGACACTGACAGGAAATGTCAGGTATGTACTATAGGACACGTTGTATGAAATGTGAAGCATGATGGTTTTGCCGGAAACATCGATATTATGTATTGATCCTGAGTTGTTTTAATACCAACAACGAACATATTGCCGGATCGTAAAATCTGCGATCCGGCTTTTTTTGTTCGGCATGCTTAGGGTTCAATCAAAAATAACTTCACATTTCTACGAAGTTATTTTTGATTGAGCCCTTACGTTGAGAAACAATATACTTATGCAGATAAATATATTTCTTTTAACAGCCTTCCTTGCCGTTGTTACCCTGCCGACATCGGTTGTGGCCGGGCAGGCCCGGGGACAGGCAACAAATTACACCTCACCGGATGGTGTTACAGAAAAATGCATAGTCCTGGCATCCATGCCGGACAGCAAGTATCGGACTGGTGATAAAAAAAAGGAACAACAGTATTGCGGAATCGATATCTACGATGCCAATACCGCCCTCTGCCCGAAAATATGGAGTACAAGTCCGGGCACGATCATCTATGACCTGACTGCCGGTTCGTATGCAGGCAGGGTCAAAGAATTTGAACAATCTGTCTGCAAGCACGAGAAGGCCTCAAAAAGTATTCCCGGCAAAAAGCTAGCCAAGTTCAAATCTACCATGAACACTCCTGAGACCAGCGGTACCTTTTCAACAGCTTCCCTGCTCTACTATCAGTTTTCCAGGTATTTTGACACAGCAGTTAATGTTCCTGTTGCTGTCTGGCGATCCATTGACCGTAGAAATCATCTGCAGCGGGTAACCGAAAGCGGGGTACGCCATAGCAGGGGCTCCAGGATGCTGCATGCAGGCTGGCTGAAAATGGAGGCTGCGGAAAAAGATCCTACCACATATCATCCAGAGGATGAACTGTTCTCAGCCGAAGGCAGGGTCATCTACGGAGCGCTGCTTAACAGCCCCGGACATCGGTACAATACGTCTGTGAATGGAACCCGTGCTTCCGGCTGGGGCGTTGGCCAGAACATTGATTTCCAGAAAACCGCCCCCTATCTTGCCCTGCGCTCCGACAAACCTCTGACGGACGCCGTAAGGCATGGCCTGCAAGCGGCGCGCAGCAATAGAAAAATGAATCATGATCTGGGCAACGATATATCTGAACCTCAGATGGTATTCTGGATGACCGAGTTGACCGAAATCACCCTGCTTGATTTTATTTTTAATCAGCAGGACCGTATCGGTAATATCGATTATATCTCCTACTGGTACTGGCAGGAAGACGGACAGCTGCGCCGAACAAAGGCCCATGGTACAGAAATCCCGACTGAACTTGCAGACAAAAGTCCTTTGCTGCTCAAACGCACCCAGCTCAATGACAACGACGCGGGCGGGAAGCTCAGTTATGTCAACTATACCAAGAAAACAAAAATGCTGGAAAAACAGCGCCATTACCAGGCTGATACCTATAAAAAACTCCTGCAGCTGAACCATGATTTTTCCGTACAGGGAGAGCTTTATCGATACCTTCGCGATACCTTCGGGCTATCGGAAAAGCAGCTCCGCCTTATTGTCAAAAATACCGCTGAGGCAACTGCGATCCTCCAGAAAACCTGCAGTGAGGGCAAGCTGCGCTTTGACTTGTCCCCCGATGCGTTCCTGCGTACAGGCAGTATTGCGGAACAAAAGACAGACTGTGAATGGAAACAATGATGGACAGGCGGCAATTTATTCTCTCTCTGCTGGGTGCTGCAGCCGAACGAATACTCCTTCCTTCTGTACTTTCCGCTGCGGAGGAGAGGCCGCGGCTGCGGATTGCCGTTATTTCCGATATCAACCACTCCTACGGCACCATTGGATACGATCCCCCTGTTAAGGCGGCAATAAGGCGAATAATTGCCCTGCAACCGGATCTTGTGCTCTGCACCGGCGATATGATAGCCGGTCAGCGTACCTCACCGAAACTTAGGCGCAAACAGCTTGAGTCCATGTGGCACTCTTTCCACAATACCATTACCCGCCCGCTGCAGAAAGCAGGTATCCCCTTTGCGCCAACACCCGGCAATCATGATGCTTCCGCCTCACCAGGATTTGGGCTGGAACGTGATGTGTACCGTGAACAGTGGAAAAAAAACAAGCCGAATCTCTCCTTTCTTGCTGGCGGCAGCTTCCCGTTCTACTATGCTTTTGCCATGAACGGGGTTCTGTTTGCTTCTCTTGACACAACCGTGACCAGTGCACTGGCCACGGATCAGGTGATGTGGCTGAAAAAAATCCTTGAGAACATGGGAGAGGCAAGCAAAGCCCGCATTGTTTTCGGCCACATTCCGCTCTATCCGCTTACCGTCGGCCGGGAGCAAAGTTTCCTGCGGGATCCAACCCTTGAGAAGCTGTTTACTGAAGGATCCGTGTCTGTGTACCTCAGTGGACACCATCACGGATTCTATCCCTTTTACCACAACAGGATCCACTGTGTCGGCCAGGCTGCCCTTGGGTCCGGCCCGCGCCGCCTGATCGGAAAACAAAAACGATCACCCCGGGCCTTTACCTGGATCGAGGTCTCTGAAAACGGCACATTAAACATCTCCGCCTATTCCGGCCCGAATTTCACACAAATTCTCCCCCGCTCCAGCCTGCCGAAGATGATTACAGCAAATGGCATCACCATTATGCGGGATGATCTGAAATAATAATGGGGAAAGTCCTGTCCGTTTCACAAATGATCCATCAGTTCTTGACTTAATAATAATCAAATATAAACAAATATACAGTCAGGCTACCGTAAGCAATCGTATTTCTTACATCACAGCAAGCCGCAACTACGAGGAGTAGAAACATGGAACAATTCCAACGCTATTTTATTGATACCCTGAGAAACAGATACATTGATTTCAAAGGACGGGCCCCCCGCAGCGAGTACTGGTATTTCATGCTGTTCTCCGTCATTATCGGTATCATACTGGCCATCCTCGACAATGTGCTCGGCATGACCCCTGCCGACAGGGCGGGTGCCGGAATTCTGGGATCGATTTTCAGTATTGCCACTCTCCTTCCGGCTCTCGGCCTGGCAATTCGTCGCCTGCACGATATCGGCAAAAGCGGCTGGTGGATCCTGGCAGGAATTATCCCGATAGTCAACTTTATCGGTTTTTCCTTGAACGAAAATCCTGATTTTCAAAGCAGCCTAAAGAGCAGATAGTTTTGGCAGGCTAAAAAATCAGTTTCAGCACGGTATCGGAGAATAGAATATCCTCCATCGGTGACTGCATGCCGTACCAGGTAAAGCCGCACCCCTTATGCCTGCCGTGGGCCACGGTTTTGATGCCGTAGGCCCTGGCCAGGCGTCTGCCGTCGGCACGGCTGCTGAAGATGGATATGGTTTCTATGGCCGCCATGTTGTCAAAGAGATAAAGATAGGCCCTGGCATTAACCAGGGCGGCAATAGTAGGATTTACTCCGTACAGAGCATGGATATAATAACTGCCCCTCTCTTCCCCGCTGCAGAGATCATCTTCGCTGACCAGGTTTTCATCCAACCGGTGATGGACAAGCCGGCGGGCGGCTTCGCTTTTCAGCTTGAACATGACAAAATGGCCCAGGTGCTGCTGTTTGCGTTCGCAGAGCAGACCAAAGCTTGCCGGATGGCGACAGAGTTTCTGTAATCCCTGCGGAGGTACAGTGTAGTAACCGGGCGGATTACTTGCCTCTTCAACATCTGTTATATGTTCATAGCGGAGCAGTTCCTGTTCCCGCTGCAGGTCCCGCAGCCTGTACTCTTCAAGAGGGATCCGCAGCGACGGTACATTGGCAATCAATGTCTGGTAATTATGCTGAAAAATACCGGCCAGCGGAGCCGCAAGATGTTCAAAACGACTGCGGACAAAATCATGGCACGGCCCCTTCTCCATGTATCCCCTGTGCACACAGAACTTGAGCAGTTCCCGCCTCTTTTTATAACTCGGCAACGTTGTTCCCGTTTCCCAGCGGCTCAGCGTCACGGCATTTAATGCCTCAAAATTCTTCCCGCTCAGAGCAAGACGTTCAGCAAACTTTTCCTGGGTAAACCCATGTTCCTGCCGAACAAGACGGAGAAATTTCCCAATAGTCGTCATCTGATGTTGTCCCTCTGATCAGCTGCAAACCCGTTGGTTTGCAAATTTAAATCTTTTCCGTAAGATACAGCAGGCACGACCCCCCTGCCCTTCCGTTTCCGAACAAAAAAATATCAAACTGACCTACTTTTTCCTGAATTTGATATGGAAATGTCTCAATTCACCTGCTACTGATGTTCATTACTGAAAATAAAATGCTATTATCGCACAGATCATATGCGGCCGCTTAATAAATTTTTTTATCATACAAAACACTGGAGAAGAAGCAAATGAAGTCATTACTGATGGTGCAGAAAAGCCTTATTTTTTTCTTCATTCTTACAACTGCAGGAGTCCTGCTCACCGGCTGCGGCGGAACCGAAGGACAGCGGCTCATGCAGGAGGGAGCATCACCCGCCTATGCCCGGGGCTATGACGACGGTTGCAGCAGCGGAAAAAAGGCTGCCGGTGACATGTTTGCCCAGTTTCACAAAAATGTTCGCGAATACCAAGAAAATTCAGATTATCGCCAGGGCTGGGATGACGGCCATGAAGAGTGCCGAAGCGAGGGGATGAGTAACATGCAGGAGCAGGAAATGGCGATTGAGCAGGAACGTGCCATGGATGAACATAAACGCATGGAGCAGATGGAAGAAAGTGACATGGCACGCGATGCCATGCCGGACCTTTCACCACAGCAGCTCCGCGACCTGAACAAGCTGGGCAAATGATCCGCCCGGGATATTAATCTACACTACCAATCAAGCACCGGACAGGATCCGGTGCAGGAGAAAAACAATGACACACAATACACGAACTCTGCATCCCTGTCTCATGGGATGCCTGCTGGCTGCAGCATTGCTGCTCTCCCTGACCGTTCTGGCTGCAGAGGGATCAGGAAAATTTGATAAGACCCTCAAGCTGGAGGCCATTACCTTTCATGTCACCTGTGCCAATGAAGGCTCGTTAAACGATGTCACCATTGTCCCCGCCGGCCTGGAGGACAACTCCCCCATCACGGTCAAGGAGGCCGACGGTACGGTCTCAGGTGCCGAAGTCGCGGACCTGAACAAGGACGGATCCCCGGAAATTTATGTCTATCTTACCTCGGCGGGCAGTGGCTCCTACGGCAGCCTGATCGCCTACAGCGCCAATAAGAAAAAATCCCTGAGCCGGATCTTCCTGCCTCCCCTTGCCGACGATAAGGTCAACTCCAGCGGCTACATGGGCCATGACCGTTTTTTCATTAAGGCCAACCACCTGATCAGGAGCTTTCCCGTCTATAAAGACGGTGACAGCAACGCCAAGTCTACCGGCGGTACACGGACACTGAAATACGAACTGATTCCAGGTGAAGCAACCTGGCAGCTGAAGCTGGTGAAGAGTTCACAGCAATAGTCCTGGTAACAGCTGAACCTTGAACATCCTGCTTGAAAACACTGAAGCCCTGATCGAACGTATCTCTTCACAAACTATGGAGTCATTGTGAAACTCTACGGAATATTACTCTTTTTTTCCCTTGCATTAATCCTCGGCCATAACGCCTGGGGAGGAACTGCCGCCCCGAACACAGGAGATATGCACAACCTGCTGCTGAAAATGGTGGATCCTGCCCTGAAATCCCTTCCCGATGCCTATGGCCCGGCACCAGGTGCGGTACTGCAGGTGAACGGCCCGGATTTCCATTTTCTGGAGACCGCCGGCTTTGCCGACCTGGAAAAGAAAACTCCGATCAGACCGGATGACCGGTTTGAAATCGGCAGCAATACCAAGATGTTTACAGCCGCTCTTTTTGTCCGGCTGGCCGAGCAGGAGGTACTGGGCCTGGACGATTCGCTGGCAAAATGGCTGCCTGACTGGGCAGCAAAGATCCCAAACGGTGACAGGGTGAGTCTGCGCCAGCTGGCTTCCCACACTTCGGGCATCCGGGACTATGCCGATGATATTATCGGTGCAGGCATCAAAGACCATGCCGCCCTGCGCCGCGCCTACACGCCGGAAGAGCTGGTCCGGTATGCCCTTGATAACGGCATGCCTGACTTTGCTCCGGGCAAAAAGGGTAAATGGAAGTACTCCAATACCGGCTATATCCTGTTGGGCATGGCCCTGGAAAAAGCCACCGGCAAAAAATACGCCGACCTTCTTCGGGAATACTTTTTTCAGCCGCTGGGAATGAAAAACAGTTCGTTTCCTGATTCCGTTCCCGAGGATCCCGCTCTTGTTCAGGGGTATGCTTCCTTTCCAGGAGGCAAAAACACCACTGCCTGGAACCTGTCCCAGGGATGGGCTGCGGGTGGTATTATCTCAACGACCGCGGACATGCGGGTTTTTCTCCAGGCCCTGGCAAACGGGAAGTTGTTCAAAGACAAAAGCACCCTGCTGGCCATGGCGGAATTCGTACGCAATGACGACGTCAACAAACATCTCGGTACAACAGGGTACGGCCTGGGACTGATTGAGTATGGGCAGGGTGTCTGGGGACACGAGGGGCAGACCCCGGGCTATGAGAGTACGATGATGTTTGTGCCGGGAACCGATATCACCATGGTTGCACTGACCAACGCCGCCCAGGGGCCTGTCCTGCAGATGCGCTCCCTGGCAACGGTACTGCAGAAGATGGCCGGTATAGAGCCGGAGCCTCCGTCTGTCTTTCCCCGGCCTGAACCCAACTATACCGGCAAGCGGGGCCTGGATTTTCAGCCCTCCTTTGTCCGGGCAATGAACACTCTGACAAGAGAGCGCAGCAGCGAACTGGATAAGCTCCTGCTCACTGCCACGGTTCCTGAGATACAGCAGCTGCTGGCAGACGGCAAAACCACAAGTGAGGAACTGGCTGCCTATTACCTGCAGCGCATCCAGAGCAATGACTGGAACATACTCAACTCGGTTATGGAACTGAACCCGGGCCTGCTTGACGATGCAAAGCAGCTGGACAGTGAACGAAAAAAAGGCAAGATGCGCGGCCCCCTGCACGGTATCCCGGTGTTGTTCAAGGACAACATCGCGGTGCGCGGTATGTACGCTACAGCCGGGGCCTGGGCCATGAAGGGATGGCGGCCGACCCGGGATGCGGCCCTGGTAAAAAACCTGCGGCAGGCCGGGGCCCTTATCCTGGGGAAGGCCAACCTGTCGGAATGGGCCAACTACATGGATCCGAATATGCCCAGTGGCTTCAGCGTACTCGGCGGCCAGACCCGTAACCCCTACGGCCCCTTTGAGGTCTCGGGATCAAGCAGTGGCTCTGCCGTAGCGGCGTCGGCCAACCTTGCCCCGGTCACTGTGGGCACGGAGACGCAGGGATCAATCATTCAGCCGGCCATGATGAACGGAGTTGTTGCTGTCAAAACTACAAAAGGACTGGTGAGCAGTGACAACATTATCCCCCTGGTGGACTGGATGGACGTGCCCGGTCCCCTGGGGCGCAGTGTCACCGACGTGGCCGTTCTGCTGACGGCCATGGTCGGTAAAAAAAATGTGGATTACACACAGGCCCTGACACCGGATTCCGACCGCACCTTACGCATCGGGGTCATTGTCCTTGACGACAAGGCAGCGGAAAAACTGGCCGGTCAATATTCGGTCCCCAAAGAACAACAGGGACAAATCAAACAGCTGCTGCTTGCCCGGAACAATCTCTCGATCAAAATGGCCGATATTTTCAAAAAAACCGGCATGGAAATCGTGGAGATCAACGCATCAGAACTGCCGCCGCACATTGATGTCAATGCGGTTCTGCCCTATGGATTCCGCGATTCACTGGACAGATTCCTCAAAGGGCTGGGTGATAAAGCACCCGTGTCCTCGCTGGCCGAGGTCATCCGGATCAACAACGAGGATGCCACCAACCGTGCCCCATACGGACAATCCTTTCTCACCGGTGCGCAGGACTCTACTATGACCAGCAATGAGTATGATATTCTTGTCAACAACAACCAAACCACTGCCGGAGATGCCCTGGGCAGGATTTTTTCAACTCATGCCATAAATGCGCTGATCACAGACTCCCAAGCCTACGCGGCCGCCGGTTTTCCCGCCATCACCGTACCTGCCGGTTACAGGGAAAACGGGGAACCGTTTGGCCTGGTCATGGTCGGCAATGCAAACGGCGAGGCAGACCTCATCCGTGCCGGATACGCCTTTGAACAGACGGTCAGGGGTCGAAAGCTGCCGGATCTTGACAAAACCAGACAGCAGATTATGAAATTACAGCAATAAAAAAAGTAACTACTCAGCAGTGCAGCCAGGTGCTCCGGCGTTTATTTTAATCGTAACAATGGATCCCCGATAAAAGCACTCGGGGATGACGATTTAATAATTACTTGTCACACGAGAATACCGTCATTCCCGCATGCTGTTAGCGGGAATCCAGCAATTTGTATAAAATCAACAGGTTGACCTTTTTGTTACTTTTACAATAAATGCCGGATTTTTCACCCGGTTAGGATGCTGAACAGTTACAAAAAAACATCATACCTGACCAGCGCACCAGGACCAGATTGGCCGGCCACAACAGACAATGAATTCCTTCACTGCGGCGTGGCAAGCTGATACGTGGTAACCAGGTTGTCCCTCAAAACAAGAGCAACCCAAGGCAAGTAGATTATGAAAAAAATCACCATCATAGGAGTCGTTGTCGCGGCCCTGCTGATCGGCGTTCTGTCCACCATTTTTCTGCTCAACCGGATGGCACCAAAGATTCAGCAGGATGCCCAGCAGTACATTGACAGCAACCTGCCCAAGATCGTCCAGGACTGGGACAGTGAGACACTGATCAACCAGGCCAGCCCGGACTTGCTTAAAGCGGCCTCCCGTGAACAGTTTGCCGAGCTGTTCAAAATGCTTTCCGAGAAACTCGGTCCCCTCAAGCAATACAAAGGCAGCAAGGGTGAAACCAGCCTGACCACCTCTTTCCGCGGCATCCTCCGCAACGGTGTCTTCGAGGCCCAGGCCGTGTTTGCAAACGCTCCAGCCGTGATTCTCTGCCGGATCGTCTGGCTGGACGGGACCTGGAAGATCAACGAGTTCCGGGTGAAGTCCGATGTGCTCAATCCCTGAAATTCAACGCCTGCCGCCCCCATTCCCCTCCAGCACAGGAGAACCTGCATGAAAACTTTTCTGCTCACCCTGGCCCTGATGTTCTGTGTCGGCCTGCTGACCAACCCTGTCTCGGCTGACCAGGCCGCTGCTCCCCATTCAGGCACCACGCCGCAGGCCACCCAGCCCGCAAACGGCAAACAGCAGACAGCCTCGCCCTTTGCCACTATCCTCCAGGAAGCCAAAGTCATCGGCACGGGGTGCGTCACTGCCTACAGCAAAGACGATCACACCATGATCGCCCTGCCCGGGGATATCCTCGGCAGACTGCTGCTCTGGTATTCCGAGGCGGTCAAACTGCCGCCCAAGGCGGTCAGTGCTGCGGGAATCAATACCGGCCCCGTGAATCGCACCGGAACCACGGTGGTCACCATGGAACGTCTAGGCAAGCGGATTTTTATCCGGGATCACAGCCCGGGATTTGCCAAACGGAGCGGCACATTGGATCCCGACACCTCCTACAACGACACGGGCATCGGCCGGGGAATCCAGCGCTCGATCAGCGAGGCAAGCAACGGGCCGATCATCGCGGTTCTGCCCGTACTGGCCGACGGACCGAACGGTGAAATCCTGGTGGACATCACCGAGACCTTTTCCAAGGATATCGAAGCCCTGACTGCCCGAACCCATATCATCTCCACCGGTCTCATCCCGGCCGCGGTGGATCCCACCCGTTCCTATATCGCCAGGGTTCAGGTCTTTCCCATGGATGTGGATATCCGCTCCCACCTGACCTTTCTCGCCACCAATCCCGACGACCCGATCTCCGGCCCCCAGCCGGTATCCATCGAAATCGGGCATTCCATTATCCTGCTGCCGGAAAAGCCCATGCAGGCCCGTTATTTTGACAATCGGGTTGGATTTTTCAGGAGCAAGTTCACGGAGTACGGCGGCAGCAAGGGCGTGCTGACCGATAATCAGGGAGTTATCCTGCGCCGTCGACTGGAAAAAAAGAATCCCGGGGCCAGGGTCAGCGATCCGGTCCAGCCCATCATCTTCTACATTGGCCAGGATGTACCGGAACGCTGGCGGCCGTATCTGAAAAAGGCGGTGGAGATGTGGAGCCCGGTGCTGGAAGCGGCAGGATTTTCCAATGCCATCATTGCCCGCGACGCCCCGACGCCGGAGGAAGATCCTGATTGGTCGGCCGAAGACGCACGGCATAACGTGATCCGCTGGATATCCCAGAATTTTGCCAATGCCATGGGACCGGTGATCTACGATCCGCGTTCAGGCGAGATCCTCTCCTCCCATATCCTGGTCTGGCCCGAGGTAATCAACTTCTTTGAGCGCTATTACTATGCCATGGCCTCGGCCCTTGATCCGGAGGCGGCCAAGCTGCCCTTCAGCGAGGCCAAACGGGGTGAGCTGCTCACCTACGCCGTGGCACACGAGGTAGGTCATACCCTGGGCCTGCGTCATAACCACCTGGCATCCACCACCTACTCGGTCCGGCAGATGCGGGACCCCGCCTTTGCCGACAGCCACGGCCCCAACAGCTCGATCATGGCCTATGGCCGCTTTAACCAGTGCGCCCAGCCCGGCGACGGCGTGACCAGAATCCTGCCCATGCTTGGTCCCTATGAT
>WFRY01000309.1 GCA_015486315.1 Desulfobulbaceae bacterium | reverse complement strand
TTCTCCTGATGAAAAATCAAGCTCATGGAACCTCGCAAGGAACTGGCGTCCGGCAAGGTCAAGGGCCGCAAGTGCGTAGTTGTTTACAAGCACCGTGTCCGGGCGGAAGGAAAAACCGGCCCTGCGGTTTTCCGAAAGTTCCTCCGCAAGCCGGTCTGCCAGTGCCTCCAGCCTGTTTGATTGAAACAGTGTCAAGCCTTTCATTTCTTAATGCCTATTTCAATTTTCCAAGGTTGCCGATCTGTCGGATGAATGCTTTTAATCTGCCCTGGCTACACTTCACAGTGCTGTAATTTTTCAGCAAGAGCCTGCTTTACAAACTCATTCAAATTAATGGATTCGTTATATGCAGCAACGGCTGCAGAAAGATGTAATTCGTGTCCTACCCGGACATTAAAAGAGCCCTTACACGGCTTTTCCGGATTGATCCCCTCAGCTTTGCAGTCTTCGAGATAACTGTCAACAGCATCTTGAAAGGCTTTTGCAAGGTCTTGTGCGGTTGCTCCTTCGTAGGTAATTAAAGGAGAGATAAAAAGCAGCTTGCCATACATAACATTATCCTCAGGGCTGATCTCGACAGACCCATAGTATCCTTTATATCGAATCGTTCTCATATCATCCTCCAATCTTTCAACTTCTTGCGAAGTTCCCTGATAACGTAAATTTTAACCTCATTACCTGGATGTGGCTTATGCAGGCTGATTTTTTGATCCGGGTTGCCGTTATCGAATTTTACCCGTGATCCAGCACCCTGCTGTTGGCGATAACCCAGACTTTCGAGCATGCTGCTCAATTCATTCCATGTGAAATCACTTTTGGCTGTCTTGAATCGGGCAACTAATTTATCTGCTTTTGTCATGAGTTACAGCTCCTTCATCTCTAAAGGAATAGCACAGGTTTATATTTTCAGCAACTATATATGGTTGCATTAGTGTCGGTTATAACCAAGCGGAGGGGTCGAAGTTGTCTTCCCGTACTTCGAGTTCCCTACAGCGCAGTAGATGAGGTACCCCATGAGCAGATACCATGGATTTTATAATGCACCCACCAGGACAGGAAATGTCCCCCTTGATTAAAAATATCCCGCAGGGTTAAAAGGCGCGCAAATGATATTTATCCCTTAACCCCGGAAAATTGGCGAGGTTCAACGGCATGGAAACCTGGAGGTATATCCCTTTTTAGCCCCAGAGAAGCAGGCCAGTTGTCCCGGCCTGATCATGCCGGACGAGGCAACCGGTGCGCTGGAGATTACGGAAGTGGATAGTCACGGCGAAGTACAGGCCCTTTGGGTCATGAATACATCCCGCAATTATGTCCTGCTGATAGCTGGTGAGGAGGTGGTGGTAGCAAAGCAGGACCGTATAATCAATACAACAATACTGATCACGCCGGGAACCAGCACCAATATACCCGTAAGTTGTGTTCAAAGAGACCGTTGGTCCTGGGAAAGCCGCCATTTCGGCACTGAAAAAAGACTGTCACCTGCCAGGTTGCGCAAGCGTACGAGTTCCAGCGTAACAAGCTTTGCAAGGCATGGAGATGATACGTTTGTCTCGGATCAGCACGGTATCTGGGAGGAGATTTCCTTTTGTTTCCATGAGACCGGAATTTCGTCTCCTACCAGCGAGATGGGTGCAATATACAGGGAGAAGAGAAAGAACCTGACAGATTATGAGCATGCCTTCAAGCCGGTTGACCGCCAGGTAGGCGTTGTTTTTGTGGTAAACGGCAAGGTGGCAGGGCTTGATTCCTTTATAAACTACGGGGTTTTGAAAAAACTTTTTCCAAAAATTGTGCAGAGCTATGCCTTTGAAGCGTTATTATTTCAGCCTGTCGCCAATGCCGGGCATGTCAAAAGAACAGAAGTAAATGATTTCATGAAAATATCGCCAAAGCTCGAAAGGTTGCGCTTAATTCCGTCGGGTTGGGACATGAAGTCAGGATTGAATCTCCCAGTGTCTCGGGACACGCCCTGGTTGCGGACGAACAGGTTTATCATCTGTCAATTGTTGATAACAGTGACTCTGAGGATATTCCAGGTCAGTCGGACATCGGGATGGACTGAAGGCGGAAAACAAATGATTCAGCGTAACGCCCACGGGCACCTCCGACACATCAGTTCTGTCAGGGAAGGATAATGCAAGATGATAGATTTAGGTGTAATTATGTAAAATGTTAAATTAATGATGCGGTTAATGAGGGTAAACAGATTAGCTAATCGGTTGAGAGGAAAAAATGAATATTCCACCTGGCTTGTATGAACAAGTTGTCAATGCTGGTTTAGAGAAAGACCTTAAAGATCTCGATTCTAAATTCCAGGCCATGCTTGTTCAAATGGATCCCGCAGAAAGCCACTTTATCCTGGCCCAGTATCTTGGCCAATTTCTCAAGGGATTACTGGGCCGCATAACCGGCAGTGATAAACTGGAAAAACAGATCGCGGCATGTAATCGATTGATAGAAAGTGCCTCAGTTTGTGTTGATGATTCTACGTTCAAACAGGCGATGGTAGCCAAAAGCGGCCAGCGACTCCTTGAAATTTTTAATTCGGTTTTTACCAGACATCCGAAACCGGAAACACCTCTCTCGATAAGCTCTTTACTAACTGCAACTTCCCGGGATCCGTCGCTGGTTTCGGAGCTAAAACAAGAAATCTTACATGCTGATCAAATAGACATTCTGGTTTCATTTATCAAGTGGAGCGGAATAAGGATTATAAAAGATGAGCTGAAAGAATTTGTTTCCCATGGGAAATTACGTGTTATCACCACTTCCTACCTTGGCGCTACAGATCTAAAGGCCATTCGTTATCTTCTTGGCTTGTCAAATACAGATATCAAAGTTTCTTTTGACACAAAGCGGACAAGATTGCACGCCAAAGCCTATATTTTTCACAGAAACAGCGGGTTTGGAACAGCATACGTGGGTTCTTCCAATATATCGAACCCGGCCATGACCGACGGCCTGGAATGGAATGTAAAAATATGTCAGTACGAAACTCCTCATCTATGGCATAAAATCAATGCCACTTTTGAAACCTATCAGCTATCAAAGGATTTTGAAGATATAGCCCCCGATGATCTTCCCCGCCTTGATAAGGCTCTACGCCAGGAAAAGGGCATCGACAGTACCGACCAGGAAAACCATCTGGTCTTTTTTGATATCAGACCATATCCTTATCAGCAGGAAATTTTAGACAAACTGGAAGCAGAACGAACCCTGCATAATAGAACCAGAAATCTTGTGGTTGCTGCAACGGGAACAGGGAAAACAGTGATTGCCGCCCTTGATTTTAAGCGAATCAGTAAAGAACAGAATAACTGCCGGCTGCTCTTTATCGTGCATCGAGAAGAAATACTTCGTCAGGCAAGGGCTGTTTTTAGAAATATTCTACAGGATCAGAATTTTGGTGAACTTTGGGTCGGCAAGGCTACTCCAGCTCACCTGGAACAACTCTTTGTCTCGGTGCAGACATTCAGATCACAGAAACTCTGGCAGCGGGTACCCCCAGATTTTTATGATTATATTGTCATCGATGAAACCCACCATGCCCCGGCAGGAAGTTACAGTGAACTGACAAGTTATTTTACTCCAAAGATATTTCTCGGCCTGACAGCAACACCTGAACGTGCCGATGGTGAAGACATTCTGCAATATTTTGATCATCGCATCTGCGCTGAAATAAGACTGCCCGATGCAATAAATCGAAAGCTGCTTTCTCCGTTTCAGTATTTTTGTATTACTGACAGTGTTGATTATTCTCAGCTAACCTGGCAGCGAGGCAGATACGTTCAACAGGAACTTGAAAGAGTTTTGATCACTGGTGATCATTTTCGGGCTCGACTGATTGTCCAAAAGGCCCGAGAAATTTTACTGGATGTCAGGCGTGCCCGTGGACTCTGCTTTTGTGTGAATAAAAGGCATGCTTTGTATATGGCAAGTCAGTTCAAACGACATGGTATTGAGGCAATGGCCCTCACTGCAGATACGCCTACTGATGAACGTAAAACAGCCATTGGCAGATTGAAAAAATTAGAAATCAATTTTCTTTGTGTGGTTGATCTGTTTAATGAAGGGGTGGACATCCCTGAAATTGATACCGTCATGTTTCTAAGACCCACTGAAAGTCTGACTGTTTTTCTTCAGCAGTTGGGCCGTGGTCTACGGTTGTGTGATGGTAAAGAGCACCTGACTGTCCTTGATTTCATTGGACAGGCGCACCAGAAGTTCAACTTTGAAGCTCGATTCCGGGCACTGATCGGGCAAACACCCAATAGAATCGAAGATGAAGTAAATGCAGCCTTTCCTTCTCTGCCATCGGGTTGTGTCATTGAAATGGAAAAAGAGGCACAACGCTACGTACTGGACAATATCCGGCAGGCCCTGTCCCATGCGAATAAAAATCAACTTATTCGCCGAATTGGTTCTTTTGCAACTGAAACTGGTTTACCACTAACACTGAACAACTTCATCACATATCATCATCTGGAACTTGATGATATTTACCGAAAAGGATCGTGGTCCAGGTTATGCGCTAATGCAGGCGTCAGGGAAAACTTTCAGAACCCTGACGAAGCGGTACTCAGCAAAGGATTACGGCGAATGTGTCATCACAATTCACCGTGGCAACTCAATGAAATGATTAAGGGCTTAAAGACACTTCAGGCTGGTGGTTCAGTAACAGATTTTTCAAACCTGGAAAGGGCTATACTGACCATGTTTATTTTCACCCTGTGGAACAACAGGCCACCGGAAACATCTCTTGAGGAAAACCTTACCCGGCTACTCAGAAATCCTACGTTGGCTACAGAGGCCGTGGAGCTGGCTTCTTTTCTTATTGAACGTTCGGACACCATTGTTCACACGCCTGATCTACCATATTTCTGTCTATTATCTGTAAATGGTTGCTACACCAGAGATGAAATCCTGGCAGCACTCGGCTATCTCACCTTTGAAAAAAGGGTAGCCGTTCGAGAGGGTGTGAAATTTCTGCCGAAAATTAAAACAGATGTCTTTTTCATTACCTTGAATAAAACAGAAAAAGATTATTCGCCAACGACGATGTATGATGACTACGCATTGGATGAGACACATTTTCACTGGCAGTCTCAGAGCACAACCAGTGAAACATCACCCACAGGGAAGCGTTATATCAACCATAGGAAAGAGGGGAACAATATCCTGCTCTTTGTCCGAGAAGTTAAAAAGAAAAACAATCTTGCCTGCCCTTATTTCTTTCTGGGTCCAGCGACTTATGAAAGTCATACAGGCAGTAGGCCCATGTCGATTATATGGCATTTGCAGTATCCCATGCCGGGCAGACTGATCAGAACAACCACACGACTGGCTGTGGCCTGATTTCCAGATGAAAAGAATTATAGATGTCGCAGCCGCGGTAATAAAGAAAAACGACCTGATCCTTCTGGCTCGAAGGGCACCAGGAGAACACCTGGAACATAAATGGGAATTCCCAGGTGGAAAAATTGAACCAGGGGAAACCCCGGAAGAGTGCCTGCAGAGAGAACTAAAGGAAGAATTCTCGATTATTGCCCGGGCATCCAGGTTTATTGGGGAAAGTATTTTTCATTATCCTGAGAAGTCTATACGTCTATTGGCTTATGATGTCAGGTGGCTGGGTGGGAATTTTGTTCTCCATGTTCATGACAAGATTAAGTGGGTAACACCTGAAACACTTCTGGAGCAAGATATGGCTGCAGCGGATAAACCTATTGCACAAATAGTGTATGCACAGTTTGTGGAGAAATAATTTGGTGGAAATCATGTTGTAATTGGCATGGACAACAATAGCAGAGTCAACTTAGACGACTTGCTGAACGGCAATGAAACAGTAGTTCGCAGGTGCTCCCGGTTCGGCAAAGCCGGAATTCATGCGGGCAGGGCTTCTTTATTCAGCCATAGACCTCCCCCCAAATTGTGCAGAGGTAGATAACTCGTTATAATGGAAAATAAGCACAAGGGAGGGAAGATTATGGAGACACAGACACGCAGGAAATATGATGCAGATTTCAAGAAACAGTCTGTTCAGTTGAGTATGGAAGAGGAGTTCCGGGGGTGATCAGCTTCGGAACCGGCAACATCCCGTAGCAGGGGCTGATTACCGCGCATTTTATTGCCCGCTTCCACAGGGAAAAGACCATCTGGCAGATTGAAGACGAGATAAGCAAGGGGATACGCTTCAATTACAGGCCTGAGAAGCCTTGATGTGTATGATTTTGGAGCCACTCCGCTCTCCTCTATAATGGCTTCAGTGGATATCATGATAACCGGCCATGCCCCGGCAGTGCTTGACAGGCTTGCCGATGATGTTGCCGCACGCCTTATGAAAGTGCGTTGTTTTACCACCGTGAGCCGTTCCTGATACCTTGACAAGAGGGAGGCGCTGCTTGATGTGGATGTGGAAAATGCGGCACGGTACAGTCTCGATCCGGTAAGTATCAGCCGGGAGTTTACGGCAGCCTGAAGGGCTCTCCTGCCTCGATGCTCCAAGTGCTAGGCGAAGACGGCTACATGATAAGGGTGCGTTACCCGCTTGATGCCCGTAACAGCATGAAGAGGCTTGGGGAGATTTATATTGCCTCAAAATCAGGACCCCTGCTGCTCAAGCGTCTGTCGCCGCTGAGGGACCAGAGGAGAGCCTGGGTGTCCAGTAGAATATCCACTACATGTATTCCTGGAAATCGTCGAGGGGTTCTTTGAAATCATCATCCATCCTGACGACCAGGCCTTTTGCGCCACCAATGGAGCGTTTCGGCCTGGCTCCTGGCAGAACATCAAGCCGGACCAGGGGAGTACGGTTTTTTGCGATAATGATCTCTTCTCCGGCCAGCGCTTCCTGGATCAGCCTGGAGAGATGGGTCTTGGCCT
>WFRY01000308.1 GCA_015486315.1 Desulfobulbaceae bacterium | reverse complement strand
TACAGGGAGTTCGCCTGCGTGCCTTCCGCCTCGTATCTGCATACCCTGTGACCGCATACAGATGATGGAATACAACAAACTTCCAGGTTTAACCTGTGAGCAGCTACTCAAGGGGCTTTCCGGGATCAGGAGACAAAGATGAAAAGGTTCAGATCAGTCACCATACATCCGGCAGCTGCAAATTGTTCCCTGTCAAAGAAATTCGGCGTGGAAGCTGACTTCGGCCCTTCCCCAAAGATAACGGATTACCGGCAGGGCAAGAAGCACCTCTTTATCAGCCCTAAACAGGGGGATATATTTCACATCTGTGCGTCCCTGGACCGGCGCTATATCTGCTGCAGCACCCATGTGATTTCCCATATCAGCAACTGTCCTTTTGAATGCACTTACTGTTTTCTCCAGAATTACCTCACCGACACCACCCTGTCCGTAATTGCAGACACCAGAGCAATCCTGAAAGAAATAAAAAACAGGACATCCCTTCAGCCCTGGCGGCTTTTCAGGATAGGGACGTGGGAACTCGGGGACAGCCTTGCCGTAAGTCCGATCAATAATGCCGCTGCTGAACTCGTATCGGGCTTCAGAAAGACCCCAAACTGCATACTCAAACTGCGCACCAAGAGCGCTGAAGTGGAACCTCTGTTAAATATTGACCACGGAGGAAAAACCGTGGTCTCCTGGACGGTCAACCCGCCGCAGGTGATAGTCAGGGAAGAAATAGGGACTGCCGGACTGGATGCCAGGCTCCATGCCATGCGCCGCACCGCCCGAGCCGGCTATCCCATAGGCCTTCATTTCGACCCCATGATCCTTTTCGACGGATGGGAACAGGCATACGAGGCCCTGGTACGGGATATCTTTTCAGCCGTTTCCCCCGCCCGGGTCATCTGGATTTCTATTGGAAGCCTTCGATTCAACCCGGAGATGAAAAGAAAAATAGAAAACAATTACCCGGCTTCTGCCATAACGGCCCAGGAAATGGTCCTTGGAGACGACAATAAATTCCGTTACCTGCGGCCCCTGCGGGTCCGGATGTACAGGCACCTTCTCCATATTCTCAGGCAGCACGGTGCGGAAGAATGTTTTACCTATCTCTGCATGGAAAGGTGGAACGTCTGGGAAGAGGTTTTCGGAAGGTATCCCCGATCCATAGGACACCTTGATTATCTGATAGCAAGGTCTGTATGGGAACGGTTTCCGGGTATGGGTCCGTGCCGCCCCGAAAAGACAAGATATCTCGCCCTTGAATATTAGCCGGCAGTTGTTGGTGATAAGATGCCCCGGTGTCCTATCTTGCCGCCACCTGCAAACTGAATTGCAAGAGGGTGGTTATTCTTGAACGGCCCTTATCTTGCGAGCCACTACGACAGTCAAAAAAGGCTTTGAAGAGTGGCCCCCCATTGGTGGATTGCCAGAACTATGGTACATTTGTATCTGTTCACAGGCGAGCGCATCTATGGCGTTATCAGACGCTTGAAGTAGCGTTGTACGTCTGCGCGTCCTCCGCCTTGTATCTACAGCACCCTGCAAGCAGATACGGGAGAGTTTGCACGGACTTATTGAGAAATTACGTGCATTTCGACTATCTTATTGAAAAGGGGAAAGGAGCCTTAAATGAGACGTGGAACAAATTTCAACTGTTACATGACTGTGGCCCTTGCCATTTTTGCAGGGTTTCTGGTTAACCATGGCGGCGTGGCTTTTGGAGGGGATTTGTGTGCTTACACGATCTCCGTCGAAAAGGCTGCGGCGATCCTTGGCATCCAGCCTGGTGACCTGAAAGTGCAGAGCCTCAAGGAGATGGTGTCCCCCGATGATACCAGGAATAAGACCTACCAGGCTGATCCGTGCCGTTACAGCTACAGTTCAAAATCGAACTTCCTGAAAAGGTTCAGTTACGTGGTTTACCCGTACAACAATCCAAGGCACGCACGCCGGGATTATGATACGATGAAAAGTAATTTTTCCACGACTTCGAAGGTTGTGGAGATTCCCCGGCTGGGAGACGCATCCTTTTACGTGAAAGACAAACGCTTCCCTCGGCTTTTTGCCGTCAAGGCGGATGTCCTTGTGGATGTGATGAATCCGAGAGACGTGAAACTTCGCGAGAAGGTGGCAGCGCGTGTATTAGAAAAGGTAAAAAATTGACTTTCGCTTAATTCTCCCGCGTCCAGGCCGAAAGAGTTCTCGGGGGAGATAACATAGTCGTGGGTCAAATCCCCGGGATCGAAGTCCCTGCCACAATACCGGCAACAGGCAAAAATACCGCTTTCCTGCCGCCGCTTACTGGGAGGCTTGCCCTCAATTCATGATGTGGAAGAATTCTTTATTGACGTGCCTGTCTATTGTCAAAAGGTTCTCGAACCATACAGAGCAATATTTCTGTCTTCACGGAAGGCAGCCGGGATTTCTCCGAGAGTACCAAGGTTTAGGATTATTCTTATTCCGCAGTACCGATATTATGTAGTGTTTCCACGGATAGAACAACAACTGCCGGGCTCTTCAAAAAAAACTGTTTCCCCTTGCACCCCATTAAAGTCGTATTGTAATTGGTCACGGGGTGTAATTCACCCGGCCAGCCTGATCCACTCCAGATCAGGCAGCTGATCTTTGAAATAAGATTCCATCGCATTCACCAGCACGTCAAAGGTGGATTTGCCCTGCAATCTGCATGTCTGGCGGAGCGAGAGGATTCGTTCCACCCAGCGGTTGCCCTTGTCGCTTTTGGTGCCGTAACTGCGTTTGCGCCAGAGCACGGCAAACCGGATCATCCGTTCCGCGAAATTGTTGGTTGGCTCCACACCTTCTTCGACCAGAAAGGTAAACAGTGAGTCCATCTCGTTCTCAAGATGACGGACAAACCTCCCCGCATCACTGTCGGAGTCCCGATACAGCGCAATCAGTCGGCAAAGCCGGGCATAAAATGTTCGCCACTCGGACTCCGACGGAGGGGCCTTGGCCATTTTACATAACCTCCGTAACTCGGCCCGGCCCCACTTGCCGCATTTGGCAAGCTCAGGGTCTTGCCGGTGGGAAAGTCCCTTGGCACGGCGTATCAGATGGGCCAGGCAGGTCTGCCGCTGTTTAACCCATTTCTGATAAATCCTGTATCCGTCGCTGACCAGAATGCCCTCCCAGGCCCCGATTAGTTCATCAAAAGCGGCCTGGGAACGATTGGTATGAACCATAAAAAAGGCAACGGTCGTACTGGCCATAACCCAGAGCCAGTGTAATTTACCGTTTTTCTTCCAGGTCGTTTCATCCAGATGATTGACCTCCCGGCTCCTGGCCTTATCCCTGATCGCTTCGTAATGGGGTTTGATTGCCTTGGAGGCCCGGTCAACAATCTTTTGGATGGCCCCTCGGCTGATATGGATATTCAGGACGGAGGAACAGAAAGTCTGGATTGTTTCCCGGGAATTACCGTCAATACCTCCAATCTCTGCAACAAGGGCTGAAAAACGAGCGCCAAATCCCGTGGAATACTCATCAGGCACATAGCCTTTGGCTACTTTTCCACATGCTGTGCATGTTCCACGGTAGAGAATAAAATGGATGACCGTCATCACGATCTCAGGGAGTTCAATATGCTGATGGGTGTAATAGGGTTGTATATCCTTGAAAACAGTACAGCCACAGGAACAGGTCGTTGGGGGAATTTCGCGAGTTTCCGTGGGATCCATCAGTTGCTGCCGGTATCCCCGCCTTTTCTTTCTCCCGGTCTTTTTCTTTTTTTTCGGTGTGTTCTCCTTGTAGGGGGAGTTACTCGAAGGGGGCTTGTTGGAATTGGAGGAATTTTCGTCCAATTTGGCTTCAAGCTCTTCAATCCGTTTGTTCAGCCGAGTGATTTCTTCTGCCATGGCAAAAAGAAGTTTCAGAACAGCCGGAGGAGTTTGGGCAAGGTCTTTTTCGGTGACCTGCACATCTTTGGGGAGAAAATCAAACACCGAGTTCCTCCCGAAAATGCTTTGACAGGGGATAGAGATAAAGGGCTTTGATGGGTTGTGTTGCTTTATTTTTCCGGTCGTATTTACCACGCCCGGCAGTAGTTCCAATATACTGCCAGTTGGCGGCCTTGTAACAGGTGCCCTTGAACCTGGCGACCTCCACAAAGGTTTCCAACAACGAGATCGGCTGATTATAAAACTCGCGCCAGTCCTTCTGCAGGCAGCAGATATTGCGGGCCAAAACCTTGGATGCCAGATGTTGAATCCTGATCCAGGGCAGGATCAGAAAACGAACATTATTGACGACTTTGTACAGATTTACTTCCCGGGTGGGATGATCCCATCCGATAAACCGGTCGCGGGCCGCAACTTTCCAAGCTGCCGAGCCCCAACCGAGACAGGCAACTGGTCGCCCGTCAAGGTAGGCGATATATTTCAGATAGGATCCGACGATTGTGGGACGGGAAAGATAATGAAAACGATCAACAAAAAAATCCCATAACCCCTCGTCAGGAGTACGGCGGACCATCTTGATTGTCAAAGAGCCAAACTCGGAAACTGTGCCATTGAGCTCCGAGTTATTGTATATATATTTCCGGCAGTCCGGTTTATCGGTAAGCCGGCAGTTGGTTGTCATAGGAGGAGGCAGGATTATTTCCCCTTTCTCCTCCAGCTTGAGCAACAGCACCCGACAGGCACGGTCTTTTAATCTGCCGTTGGCTTGATACCAATTCCACTGTTCGCAGAGTATTCTGGAAATGGCGGATCGTCCCTGGGACCAGTGGGCTGTGACAATCCTGCGAATAGTATCAAGGTCATTGCTGTCAATATACCGTCCGCGTATCTGGTATGTTTGCTCTGCCAAGATATCTCCTCCAGTGTTGGAGATATCTTAACCAATTCCGGCGAGTGTCGCCAGCTAAAAAATGACCCCGTGACCAATTACAATAGCTCTGCCTGCAATTTTAACGTACAGGCAATTTGCAACGAATCCATGGCGCGCAGAATATCGGCTTCGAATTTCCGCATAATAGACCTGCCGTGAAGGACAAACAGTCAATTCAAGAGCATTACACAGTATATTCCGAGCGAGTCCATTCAACTGGTGGGATATAATCCCAGATTATGCAGCTCGTAAGTTTGCCGGAGATCCAAGGCGGAGGGCATACAGACGTACTTGTGTACTTCAAGTGCCTTACAACACAGGAGATTCAGTAAAATTGCGAACTCCTTGCGGCTTCAGATGCCTGAAAGATATTAATAGAAAATG
>WFRY01000307.1 GCA_015486315.1 Desulfobulbaceae bacterium | reverse complement strand
AGTGAACCTGCTTCTGAACAGTTACAGGACGGTGGTTTTGCAAGTTTTCTGCACCACCTTCTAAGTAACAAAGGACTGATCGACGTTAAATCAACCAGTTGTGCCCTCTTGTTACTTTGAGAATAAACGCCGGGGCACCCGGTTATACCGCTGAATAGTTACATTTCAGAGAGCAGGCTCACTGCTCTCTGCCGGATACTTTTTTCAATACCTGTTTAAGGGTCTATCTACAAACAGACATTTCAACGTTTCACCTTGCTCTTTTTTTACACCTGACCGGATAGAAAAAAAGGGGCAGAAATCAACAATAAACTGCACCTCCCATTGTTTCCATATCATTGCACAAAATAAGGCCATGAAGTATTATTAAAAATATGGTCATCAACATTTTTCTCTCCATAAATGTCTTCTGAAAGAGAGACAAAAAAAGGCGCCGGGAGCAATAACATACAGCAATCTGAAAACAATTAACCCGCTGCCGTGGACTGTTCCGGCCGCTCAGGTTATAACCTCTTTGCTGCTCACCGATAACCAACCATCAACACAACACACCAAAGTCCCTGTTTCACAAGAGGGCATAACGAATCAAAATGGCAAAAAAATTTATGCGTGGCCCGTGTTCCGGTAGTTTTTCCGGCGAGGATGAATCTTTTAGCAGAAACATTCTGGAATCTATTGCAGATGGTGCCTTTACGGTAAATCACAACTTTGAAATCACCTCTTTTAACCGGGCAGCTGAAAATATAACCGGTTTTAATAGATTAGAGGCCATTGGCATGAAATGTTATAATGTGTTTCGTGCCAATATCTGTAAATCAGATTGTCCTCTCAAAAAATCCATTGAAACCGGCAGAGATGTATTTAACCAGAAATCCATTATAAAGGATATTGATGGCGATACCGTGAATATTATTGTCAGCACATCCGTACTCCGCAACAATGACCATTCCGTGATAGGCGGAGTGGAAACTTTCCGGGATATATCCAGTAGTGAAAGTTTACGAAAAAAAATATCCCTTAAGTACAGCTTTCAAAATATAATCAGCAAAAATTATAAGATTAAAAAAATCTTCTCCGTGCTGCCCAATATTGCCGAAAGTGACAGTACTGTCCTGATTGAAGGGGAAAGCGGGTCAGGTAAAGAGCTTTTTGCACAGGCTATCCACAGGTTAAGTGGAAGGAAAGGAGCTTTTGTCGCACTTAACTGTGCCGCTTTGCCCGATACACTTCTTGAATCGGAATTATTCGGCTATAAAAAGGGGGCATTTACCGGGGCAGTAAAAGACAAACCAGGCCGATTTGCATTAGCCGAAAACGGGACAATATTTCTTGATGAGATAGGTGATATTTCCCCTGCAATGCAATTAAAATTTTTACGTATCCTGCAGGAAAAAGAGTATGAGCCTTTAGGAGGAACCACGACTGTTAAAGCAAATATCCGGGTCATCGCAGCTACAAATAAAAAGCTGAAAGAGCAGGTAGAAAAAGGACTTTTCCGTAACGACCTCTACTTTCGTCTCAACATCATTCATCTTGTATTACCGCCTTTTTGCGAACGGCGTGAAGACATTCCCCTCCTGGTTCAACATTTTATTGATAAATTCCGGAAAACGACTAAAAAAAAGATTAAATCCATCTGTCCAAGTGTTCTCAATATCCTCATGCAGTATGATTTCCCCGGAAATGTCAGAGAGCTTGAAAATATTATTGAGCATTGTTTTGTCCTGTGTCAGAGCCAGGAAATTGATGTCGAATGTTTGCCGGAGGAAGTTGTGACCTCGGTCTCGAAGACTATGGCTGAAGGTGACGATACAGATACCGCAGAGGTGAACCCTCTCTCAAATGCAGAGGCAAGCACGGTATGGGCTGCATTACACAGGTTTGACGGTCACAGGGCTAAAACCGCCTCATACCTGGGTATTGACAAGACAACTCTCTGGCGCAAAATGAAAAAATATGAAATTAATTATCCGCTGAAAAAATAAAATTTGTTTCCCGTCCTGCTCTGCTCCTCAATCAGACCAGAGTTTTATTTTCCAGCCGCTTTTTTTTGATACAGTTGTACACTATTTCCATCTCTTCATGGTCCAGAGTCTCATTAATAAGCAGTGTCTCAGCCAGGTGTTGCAAAAAATCTTTTTCCCGCTCAAGCATTTGAATTGCCTCGATATAACATTCATCAATAATTTTTTTCACTTCCCGGTCAATAGTAGAGGCGGTCTCTTCGCTGTAAAAGTTTGTCGCATTCTGCTCTCCAAGAAAATCCCCTTGATTGTGAGAATAAGAAACAGCTCCAATGACAGGATTCATCCCCCAGCGACAGACCATTTTATTTGCTATTTGACCGGCCTGATACAGATCATCCTCTGCACCGGTAGTCTGCTGGTTAAAACAAATTTCTTCAGCTGCCCTTCCCCCCATAAAGATGATAATTTTGCTCCGCAAAAACTCTTTGCTGTATGAGTGCCTGTCTGAAACCGGAAGCTGTAGCGTGTGCCCCAGGGCTCGTCCTCTGGGAATGATGGAAATTTTCAAAATCGGGTCGGTCTCCGGGACAAATTTCGCGACAATGGCATGTCCAGCCTCGTGAAATGCCATAGTTTTACGATCCTTGTCACTTATAATCATTCCCTTTCGCTCGATACCCAACAAAATTCTATCTATGGCGATCTCAAAATCGTGTGCCTCAACTGATTTCTTGCCCATTCTAACGGCAACAATTGCCGCCTCATTGATCAGGGCAGCAAGTTCTGCGCCGGTAAAACCGGGGGTGGATCGAGCAATTTGTTCCATATCAACGTTTTTTGACAGTTTAATCTTCCGCCCGTGAACCTGCAAAATTTCAAGTCGTCCCTTGACGTCCGGCGGCAATATATTAATTTGCCTGTCAAAGCGGCCTGACCTGAGCAGGGCCGGATCCAGAAAGTCGGGGCGATTTGTAGCCCCGAGGATGATAACCGCCGCATCCGAATGAAAGCCATCCATTTCCACCAGGAGAGCATTCAAGGTCTGTCCACGTTCATCCTGACCATTAGTGGCCCCGGCATTTCGATGTCCACCAACTGCATCAATCTCGTCAATAAAAATAATGCACGGGGCATTTTTTTTGGCTTCGCTGAAGAGATCACGAACCCGCGAAGCTCCAACTCCGACAAACATCTCAACAAAGTCTGAACCACTGATGCTGTAAAATGGAACAGCAGCTTCACCGGCAACAGCCCGTGCCAGCAGAGTTTTGCCGGTTCCCGGGGGGCCCTGAAACAAAATTCCTTTTGGAATAACCGCCCCCAGAGCAGTAAATTTTTCGGGTTTTGTCAGGAAGTCTACGACCTCAAGCAACTCGGCTTTTGCCTCAGGTATTCCAGCCACATCACTGAAACTAATTGGAATCTCGCCCTTCTGAAACTTGATGGCTTTCATGCCGACAAATTTCTCATCCTTTGTTTTATGCTTTTTTATTTTATAAAAAGTGAACCAGGCCCCAAAAACAAAAACGACAAATAGCAGCTGAATAATTATCTGCTGCGTGGTCAATCTCGGTTTGGTTTTCACCTGCAACAGAATATTTTTTTCACTTAGTTTTGGTAAAAGTCCCGGTACGTCAGAAGAAAAGGTGGAAAATTTATTACCGGATTTATCTGTAAGATACACTATGCCGCCTTTCATGTGGATCCCATTGATTTCAGCAAGTTCGTTGTTATTCAGCTTTTCAAGAAAATCCTTATAACTCAGCACAGGTTGATTATTTTCAATGGCATTGGCATGATTTACTTTTCCGGGTGCAACCAGAAATAAACAAACAACTATCAGGTAAAATAAGAACCCGTACACTCTCCCTGTTGTCGATTTGAAGCTGATAGCAAGAGCAACATTTTCTTCAACTTTACTCATGTCCTCTCTCCATAACAGAAAAGATGATCACCCTATGACTGCATATCCGAATTTCCTTGTTGGATATTACGCACAAGGCGTAAGCGTTTCAGAAACGACCTGCTGTGCCGTGATCAAGCCCCGGATAACACCCTGTATATCGGGAAATTGAGCGCGTGAGCAGGGTATTCATGGAGCGCTTACTACAAGACCGCCGTCTTTTTTACCTCTCAAGGGGAAGAGATATATCGATACATAAATTATTATCAACTTCCTTACTCACAGTTATCATTCCGCAATGATTGTGAATAATTCGCTTACAGACAGGAACATTCATGATATCTTCGTCATCTTCACTATATGTAAAGGGATAGGTTACAATAAATGGAAAGAAAAAATCACTTATGTCGTCATCAGTTATATAGGGCACAGTATAGGAGAGAGTAACCGTTGCATGTTCACCAATTTTCTTTGTCCAGATGTGAATAATCCCCTCACCGCCCATTCTCTTAAATGCATTTTCCATCAGGGAGATTAAACAGCTTTTAAACTGCTCAATGTCAAGTTCCAATGTGCCTATTGTCCTGTCAAGTGACAAGGTGACAGATATTTTGTTATTATCGAGCTGCATGTTTATCATTTCAACAGCTTCGGTAACAACGCTGTTGAAATCAGCTGCCTCAAGCGCAAAATGTTGAGGCCCAAGGTATGTCAAAATCATCTGGAGAATTTTCTCCAATTTGACCACCTGCTCGATGATCAGATCCGCTTTTTTCCTTCTTGAGTCCCCTGCATCAAATGATTTAACTAAAAGTCTGCTCAATCCTCCTATGGCTGTCAATGGGTTTCTGAGTTCATGAGCCAGGCGTGATGAGATCTGGCTGAGTGTTGCTAACTCTTCGGCTTGAAGACGCTCTTCATGGAGCTTTTTCTGTACGGTAACGTCTACAATGATGCCGTCCATCCTGACAAAGTTATTCTTTTCATCGAATACTGCTACCGCGTGATCTGCGGCATAGACAACTTGACCATTATCTTTGACCATCCGGTAATTAAGATGGAGCTCCTCCCCGTTACTTAAGCTTTTTTCCCTGCACTGAACGACCCGCTCTCTATCGCGGGGATGAATATAGTTATCCCAGACCTGATGGTTACCGCTGAAAAAAGACGGCTGTTGGTCCAACATCTGCTTAATATGTTTATTTAAAAAGATAATGGTTCCATCGGCCATGGCCATGTATACAATTATTGGAACATTTTCAATCAGAGTTCGATATGTTGTTTCAGATTCTTTAAGCGTTTTCGTTCGTTCATCCACCATGACCTCAAGATCACGTGCATACTCACTCAGTTTATTTCGAGATACCTCAAGAGAAGTGAGCATCTGATTGATGGCCAAAGCCATCCAGCCAAGTTCGTCATGACTTTTTACCTCAATTTGGTTACGGCTACCTGTAGCGATTTCCTGCGCCCCCTTAACAACGTCGCCAATCCGTTTACAAAAAAGGCTTGAGACGAACCAGACAAAAGACATAGACAACAGAAGGCCGGCCAAGGCAATGGCTGCGGTAATAACAGTATACTTTTTAAGAAGATTTTTCGTTGGGCTCCTGTCGACTGCAATTTCAACCACTGCCTTGATGTCAGAGGAAAAGTCATATATTGGACCGGCAATCATGACCATATCCAGCCCATTTATTTTTCCTGTATTGAGTAACTGTTCACCTGAAGCAAAACAACGATCTAAACGGTCGGGTTGAAAGTTCACATCCGTAATGGTTGATGCCAGCATCTTCATCTTACAGGTATCGGGATTGTCCTCAATATAGAGAAAAACATCCGTACCGTAATGTCTTTTGAAATTCTTCAAAAAAGGTTCTTCGATGGAAAGGCCGACTTCAAAGGTCCCGACAATTTTCTCCTCGTAAAAGACAGGAACCACACTTCTTATACTCAGTCCGAAAGTTCCTAACTCTACTCCGCCACAACCACGACAGGTTGTAAAAGCTTCGGTGATATCCTTGCGAAACGATTCCATGACTTCCCCACAGCATTCCAGATTGTCCAGAGCGTGAAGACGAAGAAAAGAGGTGGCATGATCAGTATGAAAATGAAACTGCTGGACATTAAAATCCCGATGCAGAGTTTCGTAAGCCGGCTTAAGAAGTTCAATCAAACGTTCTCGATCACGATGGGCAAATGCCTCTGCAACATTACAGTCTTTTGCAACCAACGTAGCAAGGCTCATTGCCATATTTTTCTTAAATTCAATATCATTTAAAAAAAAATGATACAAATTTCTCAATCGCTTTTCTTCGTTAACATGGATCAGACTGTTCTCGAAGTTATATGAAACTACAAAGAGAGATGTGGCTCCCGTAACGGCAAGAAAAAGGAAGGGGATGATAAGTTTGTATTTGAGACTAATGTCAGTGAACCTACGTAAATTCAAAGTAAATCTCAATAATTATGTTATGTTAGAGTCAGGTCACATCTAATGACTTCATTGCAGAAAAAACCTCGCATCCGAAGAGATAATCAATACAGCAACTTAAGAGGTCAAGCAAAAATAACTTCGTAGAAATGGGTAGACAATGTGACATATATTTGGTCGATCTGATTGAGTGAAACCGCAGACGTAGCAGGGCTACGTTGAGGATTTCTCGATTGAAGATCGGCCGAAGATATGTTGCAGTGTCTACTCAGAATATGAAATTATTTGTGATTGTACTCTTAGTACGTCTGCTCATCTGTAACAAAGGGATACCATCGCTTTGGTTGTCTCTCCCTAAAAGCGGCATGAGATGCGTGTCAGGGTAATCAGCAACAATTTGTTCCAGCAGGCCTGAAAAAATGTTCGGCAGATGTCGTCTGAAAAAAAACTCTTCTTCTATAATTTTATTAATGCACGTTTGCGAGGCAACGTAAAGGATTTATACAAAAATATTTTCAGTTTACAGTGCCATAAGCAATGAGCTGACAACATGGCAGGCCTCTATCTTTCCTGGCAAAAAAAATACGGGGCGGGAAAAAAATAAGTGTTTCATCAACTACACTCTTGAATTGATAACAGCTCGGTAAATAGACGTTCATGGAGCGCTTACGAAAAAAGTTTACCTGACTATTGTGGTTAAGTTCGGCATAGTTCGTGCAACATAACAACAAAATAACACAAATCTGCGGCCCAAATACTACACTTTCGTTGCAAAATATGTAGTATTGTGCACACTGGTGCCACATGACTGTTGTTTAATCCTTCAAAAACATCCAAGGTGGATGGAATGATCGACACGGAAAAAACAATCCAGCTGCTGGAGAGACGATACCGCCTGCTTCGTACTATCAGCAGCGTAAACACTGATTACAGTCCGGGTCATGGTCATACTTTCATTCTTGACAAATGTTGTACACTGTTAATGCAGGACAGTGAGTATTGCCTCTGCTGGGTCGGACGATTAGAGGCAGGACAGTCCTCCATTACACCAGTGGCCCTGGCAACCTCAACCGAACTGGCTGAAAAAGAATGTTACATGCTGGTTGAGCAGGTCCTGCTTGATAATATCGCAAGCAATCCCGTGGCAAAGGCCCTTAACACCGGCAAGCCCGTAACCATCGCCGATGTGATCAACCAAAACAGCATGCCTACCCTGCAGAAGATTGCCAGGATGACGGACTTTCGTTCCTGCTGCGCCATGCCTATTACCTATCATGATACCCGGTACGGTGTTCTGGCCATTCATTCGGAAAAAATAAATGCGTTCACCGGCAGTGAGCTGGAGTTTGTCAACAATGTTGTCACCGACATAGGTTCTGCTCTCTATGCCAACGACATAACCAATCGCCTGCAGATTGAACGGGATTTTACCAGTGAGATATTTGACACGGTCCAGGCCCTTCTCGTCTCTATTTCACACTGTGGTGAAATTCTCTCTTTTAACAGCATGGCTGAACAGGTGACGGGGTTCACTGAGGAGGAGGTGAAGAAAAAATACTGGGTCGATGTTCTCATGGACAAGGAAAGTCGCAGACATGACCAGCAACTTGTTTCCAGGGTCTTGAAAAACTCCTTTTCAGATATCAATTTCCAGTCCGTTCTCCAGACTAAAGACGGAAACAAACGTACCATTGACTGGCACGGATCCATACGCCAGCACATAGAAAAAGGAAAAGTCGGCATGGTGCTGTTTGGTACCGATATAACTGATATGCTGGCCACAAGCATTGCCCTGGACCAGGAAAGGGACAAGTGGCAGAATATTTTCTCCGCCATGCAGGATCCATTGCTGATAGTGACCAGACAGGGGATTATTCTTGATGCAAATCCGGCGACGCTCGCTGCCGCACGTAAGGAACGTGAAGATGTTGTCGGTAAAAATGTGTGCGATATTCTCCATGGCGATCGACAGCCCGGGGCGATCTGCCCCCTTGAGGTACAGATCAGTACCGGAATTAGTCGGATCCTTGAGACGGAACTACATGGACTTCATGGCAGTTACCTGCTGACTATCAGTCCGCTGCATAAATTCGACGGCGACATTGACGCTGTCCTGCTTCTGGCCCGGGACCTTACGGAAGAAGAACAGATGAAGGCGGAAGCTCTGCGTGCCGCCCAGCTTGCAGCTACCGGTGAACTGGCTGCCGGTGTTGCCCACGAGATAAATAATCCAATCAACGGCATCATAAACTATGCCCAGATTCTAAAAGATATTCTGCCGGAGGATCTCGGCGGTGACTACCTGAACAATATTGTCCTTGAGGGTAAGCGTGTTGCATCCATCACCTCCAATCTGCTTGATTTTTCCAGAAAAAGTGAAGATTCACCTGAACCGGTCAATGCAGCTGAGCTCCTTGACCATTGCCTGCAGCTGGTCAACCACCAGTTTAACCGGGACGGTATTACAATCAAGCTTGAGCTGGACAAAGATATTCCAACCCTCCTCTGCAATCCTCAACAGATACAGCAGGTACTGTTCAACGTTTTCAGCAATGCACGCTATGCTTTAAACGAAAAATATCCGGGACATAATCCGGATAAAATCATCGAGATCCGGGGACAGCCTTTCAAGCGAGGCGACAAAGGCTATGTAAGGCTGAACGTTACCGACAGAGGAACCGGTATCAAGCATGACATTCTTGACCGGTTGATGGATCCTTTTTTTTCTACCAAACCCAGCGGTCAGGGAACCGGGCTGGGACTCAGCATCAGCCACGGCCTGGTCAAAGACAATGCCGGATATTTTAAGATATCAAGCAAATTCGGCAGCCATACAACAATTACCATTGACCTGCCCGTCACAGACAGTATGTAGGATATCATAAAAAATATTTTTATGATATCCGCCCAAAAAAGCAGCAAACAGGGGAGAAACCACATGTCCGACGAAAAAAAAACCATGCTGAAAATCGCTGTTCTTTTTGCCCTTACCGGCGCAGCAGTGAACTTTCTTGCCCGGCAGGCCGCTGCCTGTCATGAATCAGCGCTGCCCTACCCTCTTCTCTCTACACTTGTTGTTGCCCTGCTCCTCATCTGTACGGTTTTTATGACGCATAGCTGTATGGAACATCATGAACAGGTAGTCAAGGGTCTGCGGGATGACATGGAAAAATTAAACAAAGAACTTGAAACCAGCAAGATCAGCCAGGAGGAACGAGTTGAACGGCGGACATTTGAAATTTCGGTCGCCAATGCCGCCCTGAACAGAGAAATCGCCGAAAGAATGCAGACCGAAGCTGAAATGACTCGAATCAAACATCAGATGGAACTTATCCTGGAGTCTGCTGGTGAAGGGATTTTCGGTATTGATGCAAAAGGAAATGTCGTCTTTGTCAACAGGGCAGCCAGCCTGATGCTTGGCTGGGAGCCCGAGGACCTGATAGGTAAGTCGCACCATGAGATGGTCCATCACACCAAGGCCAATGGTGAACACTACCCGATACAGGAATGTCCAATCTCCCAGGCCTTTCAGGACGGCATCGTTCATTTCGGCTCCGGTGAGGTATTCTGGTCAAAAGACGGAAACAGCTTCCCGGTAGAATATACATCTACTCCGATAATGGAAAACGGAAGTCTTACCGGTGCAGTAGTTGTTTTTCGTGATATTTCAAACCGAGGTGAAGAAAAAACTGTTATCCCTCAACATTAATCAAATGATCCAGAGGATTTTTCATGCCTGAACTTAAACACCAGGACTCTGCCATTCTCATTGTCGATGATGAGGAAAGCCTGAGAAGTACCTTTCAGTTTTTCCTGAAGCACCAGGGATACGGACCGGTCATTACTGCAGCTTCTTTCCATGAGGCTGTTCAGGAGATTCGGCAGCAGGCTTTTGATCTCATTATCAGTGATATTGTTCTGGAAGGTGAGTCCGGCATTGATTTTCTCCGAAAAGTGCGGGAAATGGGCATTGACTGTCCAGTGGTGATGGTGACCGGTTATCCCAATGTGGAAACCGCTGCCGAGGCAGTACGCCTGGGCGCCTTTGATTATATCCCAAAACCGGTGGAAAAAGAAACACTCCTCAAGACGGCACGCCTCGCTCTGCAGCAGCGCCGGCTGGAGATGGAAAAAAACAAAGCCGAACTGGAACGGGAACGGTATCGCTCTTTCCTTGAAACCGTGTTCAAAAGTGTTACCGATGGTGTCGTTACAATTGACACCAATCTCAATATCAAGGAGATGAACCCGGCAGCCAGGATCCTGTTCAACGAACTGCATCCCGGTTTTGGTGACCATGATTCGATGATGGCACTCTGCGGTAACGATGAATTTCAATCCTTGAAAAACAATCTGCTCCAGGTTCTCCAGAAGTCGGAAGAGGCCACCGAACATCGCCTTGAATGCCATGCCGATGGCGGCAGGGGAGCAAAAAAAGTACTGAGTATCTCCAGTGCACCACTTAGAGACGGGTCAGGCGGTACCGAGGGCGTAGTCATGGTTCTGCGCGACATGACACCTGTATTACCGGCAGAAGTAGGAAAACGGAGTAAATTCCATCGGTTTATCGGGCAGAGTAATGCCATGCAGGCAGTCTATACAATGATTGAAAATGTTGGTCAGGTTGACCTTGCAGTGCTTATTACCGGTGAATCGGGAACCGGGAAGGAACTTGCCGCTGAGGCCTTGCATCTTGAAAGTCGCCGCCGCGAACGTGCCATGGTTAAAGTAGACTGTACGGCCATTCCGGAAAACCTGCTTGAGAGTGAACTGTTCGGCCATAAAAAAGGTTCCTTTACCGGTGCTGACCAGGACCGGATGGGCCGCATTCTCCAGGCTGACGGCGGCACTCTGTTTCTTGACGAAATAGGTGACATCTCTACCATGATGCAGCTGAGACTCCTGCGTTTCCTTCAGGAGAGCACCTTTTATCCAGTGGGACGGGATACACCAATTCAGGTGGATGTCAGGATAATCGCCGCCACCAATGCTGATTTAAAGAATAAAGTCCGCCAGGGAACCTTTCGGGAAGACCTTTACTTTCGCTTGCGGGTTATAGACGTTATCCTGCCCGCCCTGCGTGAACGCGGCGATGATATTATTCTGCTGGCAAATCATTTCATTGATCAGATTGCAAGAAAAATCGGTAAGGAAATCAATGGAATGTCCGAGCAGACAGCTAAAATTCTCAAACAATACCCCTGGCCGGGTAATGTCCGGGAACTTGAACATGTGATGGAGCGAACCTGCGTACTCTGCCAGGGGCCGACTATTGTCGTCGAACATTTGCCCAGAGAAATCGTTTATTACCAACCTGCTCCAACTCAGGACCAGCAGCAGCCGGCTTCAACCGGGCCGTCTTTATCAATCCCGACTGCCGCCAGGGATGCCGACGGCATTCCGCAGGCGCAGATTTTTGAATCCATGCCCCAGGATAAACGTATTCTCTTTGCCCTTACCAAGGCCGGCGGCAACAAGGCAAAGGCTGCCCGACTGCTTGGTATTGATCGCACAACCCTTTATCGCAAAATAAAAGAACTTAATCTGGATCTATCAGTTCTTGACATCTAACCTTTAAACCACACTTTTGTAGAATCAGAAGTGTGGTTTTACATCAGAAGTGTGGTTTTCATACCCTTTTCTCTTTATATATCCTTCCCGCTCTCCCCCTCTACCATCACCCGGATTAATCATACATAACATATCGGAGTTACATTTCTTTTTCTACAACATTACCTAAATAATCGTCAAATCCGTCAGCGTTTAAAAGTATTGATATCTATTCATACGGAATAGATTCTTATCCACCTATGTGGAATAAATAGTTAATTAAATTATATAGTTAACTGCAACAAGAAAATTAATCATCGCAAAGTGGCATTATCCATGCATGAACAACTTCTAAAGTGGATAAGTCAACTACGGATGATTTATGAAGGCAACGCAGACAGATCAATTAACTGGAACAATCACAGAATTCCACTCGCTGTTTCCAGGAGAGGATGAAGTCATTGATTTCCTGTTTGGTCTGCGCTGGCCGGATGGATTTATCTGTCCGTCCTGCAGGGAAAAAAGCCCCGGTGTCCACCCTGCCCGTACCTTCATCTGCCCTAAATGCGGCAATCTCAGTTCTTTGACCACCGGGACGATTATGCACGGAACCAAGAAAAATCTCAGCCAGTGGCTTCTTGCCATCTGGTGGCTCAGTGCCAATGAAAAAGGGGCCAGTGCCAGAGAGTTGCAGCGACTGCTGGAACTCTCCAGTTATCAGACTGCATGGACATGGTTGCAGAAACTGCGCATGGCCATTTCCTTTGCCGACCGTGAACCCTGCAAAGGCGTGGTGGAATTAGGATGCAGTGAGGTAACTCCTGCCTGGGAACGACATGAGGAAGCACTGGTATTTACCGCTGCAGAGTTCATCCTGCCGCTGGGTGTTACCGGACGAATTCGAATGAGTATGGCTTTTGATTGCAGTGAAAAGGCAATGGTACAATTTTTACAAAAAGCTGTTAAAGAAAAAAGCTCACTCATAGCACCAGGTTTTGCACCCTTCAGCCATCTTGAGCAGTCAAACTATTCCTATATTATTGATTCAAAGACTGAAATTCCTAAACGTATAGAGGAAATCAACTCCAGTTTTGAAATCTGGCTTCATAAAATTCACCGTGGTGGAGTAAGCTTGAAACACCTTCAGCTCTATCTTGATGAATTCTGTTTTCACAACAACGCATCCCTGATGGCCAACAGGCATTCAATATTTATGGCACTGGTACAGGGAGTTCTGGAAGCTACACCAACATCTTATAAAGAGATTGTTCAAACAGGTGCTGGAGGAAAAAGGAAATGAAAAATCCGGTACAGGCAGGATTACTGCTGATCACCCTGACGGCTCTTGGTGTCATAGGTTATAATATCTGGCTTTACGAAACAACCCCGCCGGACCATACCTATACCTCTTTTCTCGAGGAACTCAAAAATAATCAAATTCTCAAGGTTCACCTGCATGGTCAGGAAATTACAGGAGAAGACACTGCCGGCCGCTCCTTTTCCACTGTAACCCCTGAGGTTTCGTCACTGCTGCCGCTACTCCTGGAAAAAAACGTTGAGATCACTGCTGATCCGGTTTCTACCGGTGGAACCGGAGATTATATCAAATCAATGCTGCCCATACTGCTGATCTTCGGCGGCTGGATGATCTTTTCAAAGATGCAGCGTAAGGGCTCCGGCGGTTCCGGTAAAAAAAGTTCCCACCTTGTCCAGGTTCAAGATGAACGCGTTACCTTTAACGATGTCGCCGGTATTGCCGAAGCCAAAGAAGAACTTATGGAAATCGTCACCTTTCTCAAGCACCCTGAACGGTCGAGCAGACTTGGCGGGCGTATCCCCAAAGGTGTTCTCCTGCAGGGACAGCCCGGGACCGGCAAGACATTGCTTGCCCGGGCTATTGCCGGTGAGGCTCTGGTGCCGTTCTACTCCATCGGCGGTTCGGATTTTGTTGAAATGTTCGTTGGCGTGGGCGCTTCCAGGGTGCGGGAACTTTTTAACGAGGCCAAAAAAAATGCCCCCTGTATCATCTTTATTGATGAAATCGATGCCATTGGCGGTAAACGAAGCGGAGGCAACGCTACAGGTTCCAATGATGAACGTGAACAGACCCTTAATGCCCTGCTGGTGGAAATGGATGGTTTCCGCTCCGGTGAAACCGTCATAGTTGTTGCCGCTACCAACCGTCCCGACATACTTGATCCTGCTCTGCTCAGAGCAGGCCGCTTTGACCGACAGGTCACCATCGGCCTGCCGGACACAAAAGGGCGCCGTCAGATTCTTGATGTCCATGTCAAAAAAGTAGCCATCAGTCCAGGGGTTGAACTCGATGCCATTGCCCGTTCCATTCCCGGTTTCAGCGGTGCGGAGATTGCCAACCTGGTGAATGAAGCGGCCCTGATGGCAGCAAGAAAAGATCAAACCGCTATTGAGATGGTTGATTTTGAAGAGGCTAAGGACAAAATCATCATGGGCCTGGCTCGGAAAAACGTTGTCATCAGTGAAAAGGACAGACGGATAACGGCTTATCATGAATCAGGTCATGCCATTGTCGGTCTATTTCTTGAGGAAACAGACCCTCTGCACAAGATCACTATCATGCCCAGAGGCAAGGCCCTTGGGCTTACCCAGCAACTCCCCCTTGGCGAGCGATACACCTATTCAAGAGAGTACCTGGAAAACAGAATCAAGATTCTGATGGGCGGCAGAGTTGCTGAAGAACTTATTTTTCATCGCCTGACCACGGGAGCCAGTAACGATCTTATCTCAGCAACTGATATTGCCCGCCGCATCATATGTGAATGGGGAATGAGCCCGGCACTCGGCTTTATTGCCTACAATCAGGAGCAGGACAGTTTCCTCGGCAGTGCCACCATCAGCAAACCGTATAGTGAAAAAACCGCCGAGATAATTGACAACGAGGTCAAGCGGGTTCTTGATGAATGTTACTTCGAGGCCACGGATATTCTGACAAAACATAATAAATTTCTCCATAATTTAGCTGAGATTCTCCTCATTCACGAGACTATGGACAGCGAGGAGGTAGATATAACTTATCGACGGTACCTTAAGGAGTTAAAGATGGAAAAAGATATAATCAGACAACAGAAGGAGGTTTTTTCATGATGCAGAAGAAGAGGAAGTTCGTATTCGGCCTGGCGGCAATAACCCTTTCCGCGTCTTTGACCATGCTGGTACATCCCGGCTGGACTATGGATGCCGATGACGCACCGGAAAGTGTAGAAATCAACAGTTTAACAAAATATTACGGCCCGGTGGCTTTTGATCACGCCGCCCATATCTCCATGGCCGAGTGTGCAGACTGTCACCACCACACAACAGGTACGGGACCGGCAAGCCCTGTCTGTGGCCGATGTCATCCGGGTACCGAGGAGGGAGACACGGTTGCATGCACTGAATGCCATGCAGCTGCGCCTTTTACCCATGAAAACCTGGTGAAGATGGAAAACCCGGAAATCTTTCATATTGATAAACCGGGATTAAAAGGAGCCTATCATCTCAACTGCCTGGGCTGTCATCAGCAAATGGATGGTCCGACAGGCTGCCAGGACTGTCATACGATGACGGAAGCCGGGGAAAAACTTTTTGATACCGGCAAGTATGCCCCTGAAGGCTATAAACCCGGCGTAAAACACCATGAATCCGAATAAATGCATAAACAGTTATTAGATTATGACAAGGGAGTAAGCAATGACTAAACAGTTAAGCCGAAGAGGTTTTATCAAGGGCGGGCTTGCCGGAACCGTTGCCGTATCCGTTTTAAAGGATAAGGAGACACTGGCAGGACACCATTTTGAAGCATATCCGGAAGCCATGGGCGTGGTCGTTGACCTGACCAGATGTGTCGGTTGCCGTACTTGTGAAGCAGCCTGTAACAAGGAGCAGGGCCTGCCTGAGCCGGCGGAACCATTTGATGATTTTTCCGTATTTGATCATATGCACCACGGCCAGCCACGGCGGACCGACGAGACACGTTATACCGTGGTAAACCGTTTTGAAGTTCCGGGGCTGGATCACCCCCTGTTTCGTAAAAAACAGTGCTTTCACTGCAATGAACCGGCCTGCCTGACATCCTGCTTTGTTAATGCCTATACAAAAACACCGGAAGGTGCGGTTATTTATAATCCAAAGGTATGTGTCGGCTGTAGAACCTGTATGATTGCCTGCCCATTCTATATTCCGACCTTCAAGTACTCCAGTGCCTTCAGTCCACGGATTATGAAGTGTATTTTCTGTTACGACACACGCCTTAAAGAGGGAAAACCGCCTGCCTGTGTTGAAGCCTGTCCAGAAGAAGCCCTCACCTTCGGTAAACGTTCCGATATGCTTGAGGTTGCGCACCAGCGCATCAGAATGGAACCGGGAAAATATGTTGACCATGTCTATGGTGAGCATGAAGCAGGCGGTACCTCCTGGATGTATATCTCTCCGGCACCCTTTGACCAGGTCGGACTGTCTACAAATGTACCCATGGAACCGGTCCTGAACTTTGTCAAAGCATTTCTTGCTATTGTCCCCATGGTCCTGACCATCTGGCCCGCTCTGTTTGCCGGTTTTCACCTGCTGTCGACCAGAAAAGACCGTATCAAAGAAACACAAAACGACGAGAACCAGGAGGGATAAACAATGAAAAAATTTTCTGATAGCAATCCGGCAATCCCCATTGTCGATGACGTAAAACCAGATGGGAGCAACTGGACAATCAAGGAAAAACTGTGGCTTGGCTTGACGCCGCAGGAGTATAAAAAACAATTTTTCAGAAACTGGGTCAACTGGATGATGATGGGTATTTTTGCCATAGGCATTCCGATCCTTCTCCAGCGTTACATCTTCGGTCTGGCCTCGGTTACCCATGCCTCCAACGACTATCCCTGGGGCTTATTCCTTGGATTTGGTCTCTTTGGTATGGTTCCGCTGTCCGCCTCCGGTTTCATGCTCGGCACCACGGTCGAAATCTTCGGCCGTAAAGACTTTATCCCTATAGAACGGCTCGCCCTGCTCAATGGACTGCTCGGTTACTTTTTTGCTGTTCTATTTCTTGAAGTCGACCTTGGCATGCCGTGGCGTCTCCCCTATCCCATGTTTGTTTCCCTGGGACCGGCAGCAGTCCTCTTTCTGGTTGCCTGGCATGTTGCCACCTATCTATCGGTTCAGATTGCCGAGCTTGTTCCCGCATTTGGTGAGTGGGCGGGCTGGTTACAGGGTAAACGCTGGATTAAATCAATTGGCCTCGGTTTGGTAATTTCCGGTATTATTCTCTCAACCCTGCATCAGGGAGCACTGGGAGCCCTGTTTACCTATGCACCCGGTAAAGTCCATCCACTCTGGTACTCTGCGGAATTCCAATGGATTCATTTCTTCTGTTCATCTATCTTTGCCGGTCTGTCCATGGTCATCGTCTCCTCAACGTTATGTAAGTGGACAATGAAATGGCGTGCCGATGCCCGTTTTCTGGATAATGTCGATAAACTGACACTCGGCCTCGGAAAAGGCTGTTCCTATGCCATGATCACCTACCTGATTATCAAAGTTATAGCTATTGCCCATGATCAGGAATGGGAATACCTGTTGACCGGCTGGGGACAATATTATCTGTGGGAGCTCGGCGTTGCAGTCTTCATTCCGATGTGCATGTTTGCAGTTGGTGTAAAAAACCACTGGGTCGGTATTGTTCGTATTGCAGGCCTTATTTCCGTACTGGGTATCATCTGGAACCGGCTTAACACCTCCATGATAGCCTATAACTGGGAGCTGTATGCAGAGATTCCGCATTGGAAGGAAATCTGGATTACCATCACAATCTATTCTCTTTACTTTCTAACCTATCGTTTTATCCTGTACCGCCTGCCCATTCTCTATGAGTGGAAAGGTGAGAAATAAATGACAGGCTGAAAAACAAAAACTCATTACCGGGGCCCTGATGGTCAGGGCCCCGCTTTCTCCATGTTCTGTGATGACAACAAGCGGTGGTGACCATGACAAGATCTCTGCTCAACCTGGAACTGAAAAAGGTGTTTCAGATAATGGTAGGCCTGGTCCTTATCCTGCTTATTGTGATCACAGCGCTTGGCGCAAAACAATATTTTCTTTACCGGCACTGCAGGGAAGCTGTTGCTCTGAGCCATCAACTGCTCTTTGGTTTTACCTCCATTAAAGAGCATATCAGTGAAACTCTCCTGACCGGCAACACAGTAGATATCCGGGAAATCAGTGGTGAAATTCAAGGGTATGATGAACAGATTAATAAAATCGGCGACGACATCCTTATTCCTGAAGAATTCAAAGCTTCTTTTATATCCCAGGTCGACCTGGTCAATCTGGTCGTCCAATTACGGGCCGTACAGGGAAACGTACAGGCCACCCCGAAACAACTTTCTGATTTAACCTCATCGCTTCGTTCCGTGAGCAGTCGATTACTGAACTTTCACGAGGCCCTTTCCACCTATACCCAGTCTCTGCTGCTTGGCCTGCAGCGAGTTATGGTCGGTACCCTGGCCATTGTCGTCTGCGTTGTCAGTTCCATGCTTTTTTTCATGCACAGATACATATCCGAGCCAGTCCTTCGCCTCTGCCGATCAGTATATAATACCCTGGCAGACCAGGATGAAGAAGAACCGGGATCAGTGCATGCATCTATTGCTATCCTTGACCGGCTTGTCCAGGAAACAGCAATGGAAAAACAGCGTTTAACGAACCTGCTGACCAGCATCCGCAATGTCGGCGAAACTATCCCCAATCATAAAGATGACCCGGAATTCTGGGAAACCCTGTGCCAGGCCCTGCAGACAAACCCGGATTATCTTCTTGTCTGGGTAGGACTTCCGGCAGGTAACGATGAATACCCAAGTCCTGTTACCGGCTGCGGCTGTATTTCAAGCTCACCTGCCCAGTGCAGGCAGACTATTAATCACCTTATTACCTATTGCAGGCAGAAAGGCAGCCTGTGTGATACTGCCCGTAAGGCTGCAGCCGTCGGGGAGATTGTCGTTGATTCAATTCCGGTAAGCAGCATGCCGGACAGCCTTCGTTCTTCTCTTCCCTTTAACAGGAAAAAACTTCTCTGTGCTTCCTTCCCGGTCATGGATGATCAGGACCTTACCGCAGTCGTGACCATTTACAGCACGCTGAACCAGTGCTTTGCACGAATTGAAAAAAATATTCTCCATTTTTTCTTTCAACAGATCGTGAACATCCCTGATCATGTACAGGAAGAGCATGTCACCGGTGAAGGTACAGGAGCCGGTGTATACAGATATTCCGTGATAGGAGCTCTGTCAGCAGGAATTGCCCATGAAATGATCAATACCTCCAATGGCGTCTTGAACTACTCTCAGGCCTTACTGGACCTGATGGCTGATAAAAATTCCCTTGAAGAAGAACGATTTCTGCTTGAAAAACTTCATCAGGAAGAACTGAAAAATGCCGGATTAACAGGTGAACTTGTCAAGTTGACAGCCAAAAATAATCCAAAGCCTGAAAAAATTGATATCAGGTCACTGTTTGCACGGGCTGTCCAGTTATTGCGGGGACAGTTGAAAGGAAACGGCATCCAGATTGTTATCGATGCTGAAGAACAACTGCCTGCTGTTACCGTTGCGGAACAACCTGTATTAATAATTCTGCTCTCCATGCTCCACAGTGCTGCTGATCATGTTATCCGAACCACCGGTGATGACGGAAGAAAAATAATTACCGCGCGTATTCGGACGGAAAACAACAATGACAGCCTGTCTCTTTCCCTGGATAACTATCCTGTCGCGATAGAAAATGTAGAACAAAAGGTAACAGACGGAGCATGGCCTGATATGTCGATCTGTACGGAGATGGCCCTGACCATCGGCGGTTCTTTTAATACGGATACCGGGAAAAAAGGAACAACGACCTGCTGCACACTCTCTCTTCCTGTTACCTGAGTAGATGACGTCTTTTCCCATTACACAGGGAGGATAATAATATGCTTGATTGGATTGTTGTATGGCTTGTGGTCTTTGCCGGAGTATATATCCTCCAGTTTATGGTCAATTTCTTTAAGGAAGATGATGATTCCAAAGATGAATAGTAACTACTCAGGCCTGTTATGAAAAAGTCGTTAAATAACGGGATGTAACTGTTCAGGGGTGCACCAGATGTTCATAAGCAGCCCGATCAGCTATACACCAGGTATGCTGGGCGGGCTGATCATGGACAGATGGTGTGCCCCTGAGCAGTT
>WFRY01000306.1 GCA_015486315.1 Desulfobulbaceae bacterium | reverse complement strand
CAAACCAACCGTTACACTATTTCGTCATCTATGCGGGGTGTGGCGTTACACTATTTGAATGCTAATACGAGCCCGTCGATATTGCATTTTTAAATTTGATATATTCGAGTTTCAAGTGGAACAAGAGAACAGACAAATTCCAGGGAAAAAGGAGATCGGATTGAACGTAGCAGAAACAGAGAGATATTGTCCGCTTTCTCTCCGTTCAAGCAGACCTACTTGGCTGGTAAAGATCAACTGCCTGACCCGGAGTGAATTAGGCAGAATGATCGACGCTGCCATGTGATCAGATTCTGTCTCATATCAGTCGCGTTCTGCAGCCTGGTACATGAGAACCAGCATGATTTAAAATTAAAAAAAAGGGGCGTAACCTTTATATCCGTTACGCCCCTGTCGGGCATTATTTCGGGGAGCTGTCTGTTAAACTGTCTGAATATTCAACTGAAAATGCGGTCAATGCCCATCTTGTCATTAATCTGAAGTTCCCTTTTTAAAAAGACGCAAATCTTCTGTAATATCAAGCTGATACCGTTGAATGCAATGTTCTTGTGCTGCCTACACTCGTATTGTTTGAAGTAAATCGAAAGCTTTCTGTTGCTTTGAGTTGCGCTTGGTGATCATCGTAAAGGTAGCCGATGCATCTTTTTCTCCCGGGCATCGGCAAGTTGCACGGACAATGGCAGCGAGATGGCCGAGAAGACCATGGAAAGAATAAACTCTTGACCCGTCGTCAAGTCGTTTGGTTCTTACTTTTTTTATTGCTGAAGCAGACCTCTTTGCCGGGGCAACCGGATCACGAAGATCTTTGGCTTGTTGATCCTCATCGGCATAAAGCAGAGGCCTCCATGCTTCCAGCATGTGCCACTGCACATAATAGGCTAACATACACAAAAATATGTGTGCCCTCACGCGGTCCTCGAGGCGGTGGTGAATGGGACGTACCATGAGATCTACGCTCTTGAAAGAACGAAATGCCCTTTCAACCTGGCTGAGTAATTTATAGCTGCGCACCGTTTCGTCAGCCCCCATTCTTTCTTTGGAAAGGCTGGTACGTACAATGTATATCCCATCGAGAGCAGCCTCGTTTTTGACTTTGTCTCGATTGATCTTAAATCTGAAATCATCATCACGGATGTCTATGTCGAAATGCTTGCCAACCTTGTATTTATTGATAACCTTGCCGACACGTACGCCAATTTGATCCTTTCCGTGTAATCGGCCCTTGTTGATCTTCTGCCTGAGCGCTGTCAATTTACCGGCTATCATTTCCATGTGTCCCTGGCTTCTTTTCAAGCGTTTTTTGATTAGCTTCTGATTGCCTTTGCAATTTGCCGTTATATCGGCAATAAGTGCGTCTTCATCCACAGCGTAATTGAATCCGTTTTCGCGGACATCTATTTTGTAATACTTGCCGATCCTGTAGTTTTTCAGTATGGCGCGCACCCGTGTATCGATTTTGTTTTTCCCGTTTAATCGCCCTCTGTGCACCATGGCTCTGACTTTATCCAGCTCCTTGACAGTGGCCTGAAGCAGACTCTCCCGCTTGGCGGCTCTCCGGAAAGCCAGTTCCGCGTTTCGACAAGCGACCAGGCGTTCTCCTGGAAAGTCCGGATGTATGAGTTCAAACAGGTTGCGCTCATCAAAAAGTCCCATCTGGATGGCGCCTCTGGTGGCCAGCTTTTTTATTGCCTCGGGACGAAGCGCCCCGATCCAGTCAATTCCCTCGATATCATGAAGCGTATCGATTTGCTTTTGGGTCAGCATCCCGCGATCGCCAACCATTACAAACTGCTTGATACCGAACGTATTCCGCATTTTTTCCACCTGCGGCATAAGCGTCTTCGGATCGCCTGTATTGCCTTTAAAAATCGACACCGCTACCGGAATGCCCTTTCGATTGGTGAGCAAGCCATAGTTGACCTGAAGCTTGCCCTTTTTGCCGTCACGATTATGTCCCAGTGCAGCCAGAGGACATGTCCGGCCTTCAAAATAGCTTGATGTCAGATCGTACAGCACAAGACCATTTTTCTCGAAATGACGCCCGGCCAACTTGCTTTCAATATCTTCCTGCCGATCCAGCAGCCAGTCCATGGCAGCGTAAAGATCATCTTCATCTGCATCCCTGACATTCAGCATCTCCGGCAGAGTCGTATCCCCCCACCAGGCCGTGGTTGCAAGCTTGGATCGGGGCTCCAGGATGCGTGCTGCCACCATGGCTAAAACCAAATCCCGCTGGCGTGAACGCCTCGCACAAATGAGCCTTGAGAAATCCAACCGCCGCATGGCAGTCATAACCGCTTCGATATGACCATGGGCTGGGGAACCGTCCTCGACAATTTCAAAGTCATCGGTGGACACAAGATGTTCGCCCTTGAGGGAGCGGCGCAGGACATCGATGGACTGGGCCGGCAGACTGGAAAGGTTTGCCAGTGTGCGAGTTTTTACTTTGCCTTCCTCGCGATAACTTTCGCGCAGCAAAATGGCCGGTGGTGAATTGCGATTTGGGATTTTGGCTATATACATGCTTACCAAATTTAGAATATAATCATGTAAATGTCAAGCGATAATCTTGTATTAAATGTTATTTACATGCCTACATTTTAACGCCGCAAATAGCCCCCATGCCTATGTTTAGCTATTAATAACAGTAGGTTACGGCTGATTACAGGAAAAAATGTCCGGGGAACTTCAGTTTAATACACAGGCCTGCTTATGCAGGCCTTTTTTTGTTCTGCACAGGCACAGACAGCATGAAACAGATGTACATGCCCCAAAAAACCGCTGAAGGTTTACGATCATTATGATGCCCGCAGCGAAATAGAGAGTGGCCTGTTCAGGGAGGCAAAACAGGGATGGCTTATCAAGGAGCCACCTGAAAACAGCAAAGCTGGATTCCGAGCGCATACATATCTCACTATTTTGACCATAGCGCTGACCAGAGCCTTTCGTGACTGGATGATCACACAGGAAGATTTGGAATTTGCGGGTAAAAATATTGGCATCAGGAAATTTCGCCAGAAAGTGCGGCGTGAAAATGCTGATATCGGTATAGTAGCGTTTAAAGACGATTTTCTTTACTG
>WFRY01000305.1 GCA_015486315.1 Desulfobulbaceae bacterium | reverse complement strand
TGAATTTGACCCGCCTTATGGCAACAGAAATCATGGCAGGCTGTCTTGTCTGGTATCTTGAACAGGAAGAAACCCAGCTCCTTGGTAAAAAACTGGCGGAGAGAAGAGGTATCAAGACCCAGGGAATGCGTGATGTCCATGTGACCCTGGCAACTGGCCACAGGCTGCTGGTTCATACCACTTATGCTCTTCCTCAGAGGAGCCAAAAACGGGATTACAGACGCTGGCCGGGGACCAGGAGGCCTGGAATAAAAGGCTGTTATCCTGTTTTGGAAAGGCTTGGTTTTGTAAATAACAAAAGTTTACTCTATTGCAAGATGGTAGCCCAAGCCGCGGTTCTATGTCCTTCTCTGGAGGTGGCCAACAGGCTGCTGGTAAGCCAGGGCATAGAAACCGAGGGTAATAAGATCCGTACGACCTGTGTTCAGATCGGTAAGCACCTGCTTGATCACCGTTCTCAGCTCCCTGTTTCTGAAAATGAAAATTTCCGTGGTGCACGTATAGTTATTGGCATTGATGGCGGCAGGTTACGCATCCGCAAGCAGAAGAGAGGCCGCAGAAGGAAGTCCACAGGCCACCATGGTTATCATAGCCATTGGCGTGAACCCAAGATGATTGTCATTTATGTCCTTGACAGCCAAGGAAATTGCAGCAGGCAACATTTGCCCATTCATGATGCCACCATGGGCAATGCTGACGCTGTTTTTGCCCTACTCGAAAAATACATGGCAGAAGCTGGCATTACGGAAGCCAAAGAGATCATCTTTGTCGGTGATGGTGCCCACTGGATATGGGATCGCATCAAAACCATTGCATGCAATCTGGACATTGATTCGAATAAAATTACTGAGGTAGTGGATTTTTATCACGTTTGCGAACATATCTCTGCAGCTGTAGAGGCCATTCCTGGTTTGTCTGATGTCAAAAGGAAGAGATTGTACAAAGATCTTCGCAGTTTCCTGGCGCAGGGTAAAATAGACAGAGTAAACGATGAAATACGCCTGAGGCTGCCTCCAGGGAAATCCTTGCCTGATGTTGAAAAAGAGATGACATACCTTGAACGGCATCGAGACCGTATAAGGTACAATTACTTCCGCAGAAAAAAGATACCAATAGGGAGCGGCGCTGTTGAAAGTGCAATAAGACGAGTGATCAATTTACGCATGAAGGCCCCGGGGACATTTTGGAAAGAGGATACAGCCGAAATTTTTCTTTACCTTAGATCCCAGCTGATATCAGGGAGATGGGACCAGTGCTTCAGCAACTTTTTCAGATATCAAAATGCAGCCTAAGTCTATCAACAAAAACGAAATACGCCCCATCCGATTGGTAGTATCCACCAACTGCTGGATTTCTGCGCTGGAAAGGATATCTGGGATCCTGGACGTCTTGGGAGGCTTGATCAAGGGGATATCTTCCCATGGCTTTTTTAATACCTTCGAGTAAAAGAATCTGAGACCATACAGATCAAGCTTCACAGCACTCCAGGACAACTCCTCCAGGAGATCGTGGAAATAGTCCAGGAGCTGATCAGATGAAAGGTTGTCGAGCTTGCAGCCGAAATAATTGCCAATACGTCTGAGCGCCCTGGCATAGGCGTCAACAGTCTTAGGGCGAAAGCCGCTAAGTTTGAGTAACTTTACATGTTTTTGATAATACTGATTAAATCTTGGATCGTTGGGCATGGTTGTGTCCATAGCAACCTCCTTGATGATATGAATTTAAGGCAATGCATTTGCCTTCAAATGCCTTTTATTACAGAAACTAGTGTCATGTCACATATCTAATGTTGGATAAAGGCGTTTTAGTTTTATCCGGGCATCTTTAGTGGTGAACTGCCAATTGACCACGGCTTTCATTCCGTTTCTTGCTGACTCCCACGCCTTGACCTCAGTGCGCATGGTTTCAATGTCGGCAATGCGTCGATTCAAGCATTGCCCGATCATAACATTCAACTCTATTTCAGCCATATTAAGCCAACTGCCGTGCTTTGGTGTAAACACGAACTCGTAACGGTCCCACAAAGCCTTGGCTTTTTCAGGTGCGAACGCCTCATACAGCGAGCCTGGTTTATGAGTATTCAGGTTATCCATGACCAAGGTGATCTTTTCAGCATCTTTGTAATGGTCTGCTATCTTCTCGATGAAAAATGCCCAGTCCAACTTTGTTTTGCGCTTGGTCACATAAACAATTCTGGTGCCGGCCAGCGGTTCGCTTCCCATAAAAATGTTACATGTACCGCATCGTTTGTACTCATAATCATGCCGCGCTGAACGCCCAGGCGAGAGAGAAACAGGCTTTCTCACCTCATCAATCAACTGGCGGGGCGATTCATCCATGCATACCACCGGAAAACGTGCATCATATGGCCTTTTGTATACATCCAATACTTGTTCCATCTGGGCTACGAAGTTGGCGTTTTGATCGGGCGGGATGACCCAGCCGACTGTCCGCCAAGGTTTAACTTCGTTTTTTTTAATACTCGCCTGATTGTTTCATGCGAGACACTGTCAAT
>WFRY01000304.1 GCA_015486315.1 Desulfobulbaceae bacterium | reverse complement strand
ATATCAGTTTTTTTATGGCCGTCATAGAATCGGCAACATTCGGAGTCCCCAGAACATTCACCGAGGTATAGTTGTACTTAACAGCCTGCATATCCGTCACATCCCGGCCACGTTCAATAGTTCCATGCATGCATAAACTTGTAACCATTTCAGGCCAAACCTTAGACTGCCACTTGTAGGTTTCATTCTTGAAGTCTTTCAGGATCTCTGCAGTTCGATCTACTTCTCTATCGTAAATCGTCCAGAACTCTTCAAACTCTGTTATGCCTTTTTCATCGGCAATCACCATGGCGCGCTGCATGGGCTGAACCAGCACTAATGAATTTAGATCCTGATCGTTATACTCCTGCCCGACAACGCAGTACCACTGACAGCCTGAGTAGGACATATTCCAGGCATCATCTTCCTCTACACCGGATCGGAGCTGGCTGTTTCGCAGAACATCAAAATTCACCAGTGTTGGTGTTCCGCAATTGTGCCTTGCGGTAACATCGCAGCCGTAATTATAAAAAGCTTCATCAATATCAGGATGCCACATCAAGCCAAGATGATTATAGCCGCCAGTTATGTCATAGGCCTCAAGGCATATCCAGCTGGCCTCATTTGTTGCATCATTCCCGTTACGGTCTCTACCGCCGAAAGACCAATAGTTACCACCATATTTCAGGTAAAGTTCGGCAACCAGTGAAACCGCTTCAGTACGATTGATGATGCCGGCCTCAATATCGGCGGTATAAAAAGGATTCAGCAGCTGATCCAGCCGTCCGTAACCATTGCCATGTCCGTTAATTCTTTCAACTGTTGTAAAAAACTGCAGCCACTGTACTGCCTGGGCAAAAGTTCCGGGAGCATCACTTACAATGGCCCTCGAATTCTTTGCAACAAATTCGTAGTTTTCTTTTAATTCGGAATTAGTCTCCATCCTTGCCTTTTCTTCAGCTACCTCGGCATGTTTTGCCACAAACCGCATTATGGCTTCAACAACTTTCTCCATAGATCTTAAATAAGCTGCAGATGGTTCATTTCCGAATTTTTCAAATTTTTCTTTGTTCTTTCTTACTTTATCAAGAAGACCGCCCCAGCCCAGGGTCAGTCCTATACTCAAATCCGGTGCTGTATGGGTAAAGCTTATCCCTCCAGCTCCCAGTTCCCGTGCCTTACGCCCAAGTTCTCTCTGACTTTCAGGATATTGAAAAAACCGTGCCTCCTCCAGCATCCAATGAAATTCACCTACAATACGTTCATGCTCATGAACCTCAGCAGGGCTATGATCCAAAAAGAAGGCATAGTCTTTGGCCCAGTTTTCTGTATCATAAAAAAATCCATATTTTTTAGAAGGCATCTCACCGGTAAATGGAAAGTTTCCACCAACATCAACCCTGGCGTTATGATCTCCAAGGTTTATTCTTGCATCCTCAGCTGCAGATAATTCTCCGGTGTTTGGACTGAAAGCTGCAGCCTCACCGGACCAGTGGTATACCAGAAACTCAGCATTATCAACATAAAGATCCCGTTTATGTGTTCTGGCCAATTCATGGCTTCTTACAATTAGATGCTGAATTCTTTCATCTGCTTTTTCAGGATTACCTTTGAGCTTTCTTTTTTCCTGTGTTTTAACCATACCGAGTCCTCCAATTACCTGTTTTAATAATGATTAAATAAAGGGAAGGCGACAATTGAATAAAAATAGAAAAAATCAGCAATAATTTAGAATCCGGGAAAAAACCAGAAAAAGGCCGCCCTGAGGGGCGGCCAAGTTTAAATTAACTCACGGAGAAACGTGATTTAATTCTACCACTGGGGAGGATAATACTCGTCAACATTTTCGGCAGTAATAATAGCCTGGGGAAGATAGGTTACAGGAGGAATGTCCTTGCCATTAAACCAATCTGCGGCAGTTTTAACTGCAAGAGCACCATCACCTTCAGCGGTCTGGTAGGTTATAGCATAAAGAACACCTTCTTTAACAAGGTCCATACCCTGCTTACTGTTTCCAGCAGCTACAACAACAATGTCTTCACGTCCGGCTTTTTTCAGAGCTTCATTGATTCCAAGAGCCTGAGCTGAATCGTCAGCTGCAAAGATTCCGTTCAGATCATCACCGAAACGGGTAATCCAGTCGGAAACAAGCTGCTGAGTTTTGTCAGCATCAAATCCGGGAGCCTGGGCATCAAGAGTTTTGATTTCAGGAGCATAACCGGCGAGCTCAGACATGGGTCCGTAGTAGCGGGCGAAGTAGGGAGATCCACCGGGAGCATGCTGTACGTATGCAACGCCGCCTTTATCACCCATTTTGTCGGCCCATACTTTTGCCAGTTTCCTCTGCTGACCGAAATCATCGGGTCCGGTCCATGCAATGCAGTAATCCATAGCAGCAGCTTGAGGAAGAGTGTTGGAAAGGATCAGAGGTATACCGGCCTGATTGATTTTCCGAGCCTGCTGAGGTGCAGTTTTGGCATCAAGAGGAATGAGAATAAGCAGGTCAGGTCTTTCATTGATAGCCTGATCAATCATCTGATTCTGAACAGCAAGATCCCAGTTGGGAGAGAGAGCTGTGAAATCCATGTCATAAACATCTGCTACCTTGGTTGCACCATTAATATAAGCAGTGGTCCAGGGATGGTCGCCATGAACAATCATGATAATTTTCTTGCCAATAGCGCCATCTGCAGGTGAATCGGGGATATTCGTTTTGTTGGCATTCCAACCGGCATACTCCATATCCCACCAGTGAAGAGGATCAGATTCGGGAAGTGCTTCAGGATCTGCAGGTCTTGCAGGAATCTGAGGTGTTTCACCACCAACCTTAACCAAAGCCTGACCATCAGCTGCAGTCAGTGCTGCAACCTGACCATCCAGAGCCAAAGAAGCCTCCAGATTACCGGAGCCAGCGGTATCAGAAGCACCTTCTGATCCCCCGTTGGCAAAAACTGTCCCTGCTAATGTCAGAGCCAGTACGAGAACGATGAACAATGAGAATGATTTTTTCATTTCTCCCTCCATATTTAAAAACCAGGATATATTTACCTCTACTGAGGTTTATCCGCACTAATTAGATACGCCCTGAAGCTCTTTGAGCAATTCGGGCCTTTGTCCTACAAACTTGTCATGCTTGTACTCAGCATACGCCTCATACAATATAACAGTTGCAAGAAT
>WFRY01000303.1 GCA_015486315.1 Desulfobulbaceae bacterium | reverse complement strand
GACAGGGATGCCCGGTTCTTTCCAGTCTATACTGTGCCGGGTTAAAAGTTCCTTGAGGCGGGCATTTTCCTCGCGCAGTTTTAGCAGTTCTTCTTGTTCACTGCCCGATACCATATTTTCTTAATATCTCCATCTACCTGATATGCTTTGGTTTTATTGCCATATATATTATGTTCACGTCACCCAGGACATCGCAATAGCGGTTGATTCTTTGATATTGAAAGTGTTCATGATAGAGTTCTTCACAGCAAAGCCTTTATGTTTCTTCCCTTCGGTGTCAGCCTGTAGCTCTGCCCGGGATGCCTGGGGTTATCAGGGTATTTCATTTCCAGCAACCCCGATTCAAGGGCCGGGTGCAGATAGTTTTTACTGAAGGTGGGCCGGTGCACAAGGGAAAGCTCACCCATCATTTCGGAAACGGACATAAAGCCTGTATCCATAGAATTAAGTAGCCGTATAACTTGGTCGCTCACTTGGTCGGTAACTTGGTCGGTTTCAGTCTGCTCCAGGACCGCCAGGATGGTTTCGAGCATGAAGGCCACAAAGGCAGCTGAGTCGCCCATTTTTGTGCTTTGGCCAATGGCCTCATAGTAGGCTTGTTGATGCGCGTGTACCATACTTTCCACCGGGGTAATGGCAAAAATGGAGTTCCAACCTGTCAGAATTAGCGATTGCCAGAGCCGTCCCATGCGGCCGTTACCGTCTGCGAAGGGGTGGATAAACTCGAATTCATAATGAAAGATTGAACTTGCCACAAGAGGATGATGCTCACTGCGTTCGAGCCAGTTAAAAAGATCTCGCATCAAAATATTCACCCGGCTGGCCGGCGGGGCCACATGGATAATCTCATTTCTTCCCATGATTCCAACTCCGCCGCCCCGGTATCGGCCCGGGTAATCTATCAGACCCTGCATCATGATTTCGTGGGCTGCCAATAGATCTTCTTCCTTGTATGGGTTCCACTGTTCCAGTCGATCGTACACTTCAATGGCATTTTTAACCTCTTGTATTTCGCGGAGCGGGGCAACCACCGGTTTGCCAGCAAGGATGGCGGTAATCTGATCTTCAGACAGGGTGTTGCCCTCAATGGCCAGTGATCCCTGGATAGTGCGAATACGGTTGATGCGCCGCAATTTCAGGTTTTGCTCTTCGGCAATTGGAAGGGAATGACGGCCGACAAATTCGCATATTTGGCCCAGCAGGCGTTCAATAACCGGGGTGATGGTGCAGGGGGGCTGATAGGTCATTTATGTTTCCTTCGGGTTCGGGGCGACCGGAGGGCTGCCCGTACATTCGCTTTTTTGAGAAGCCGTTGTCTTACCGAGGCGGAAACGTTTTGGGTTGATTTCATATACTTGCCTCCAGATAAGGGCGCATAATTTTATCAACCCGACAAATCCTGGCATATTCCAGAATTTTTCTGTGGTCAGACTTCTTTCTTCCCTTGTAAAGCTTCAGTGCCTCAAGTACGACATCTATTCCGATTTTATTCCGGAACTTGAAACAGTCTGCAAGTGTCTTTTCCGGGCTATATACTTTTACGGTAACTCCATCAATTTGATGTTCCTCAATCCCTGCCTGATAAGCCTGATTTGTAAATCGGTGGACAAGCAGTGGTGGATATTTGAGTGATGGCGTATGGGAGTTCCTGGGGAGGGCGATTGAAACCTCATGTGGTATTTGTGTGGCAATTTCATGAAAGGAGAGTGCAGAGATTAGGCATAGGACGGCGTTGGGGTATCGCAGGGCAACAGTAACCAGATCAGGATTACTGACAGGAGGCAGCTCAACCAGCCGATATACGCCTCTACTGATTTGCTCAATTATTCCTTTGTCTCGAAGCGAATAAAGCATGTAACGGGTAATGCCGTGTTTAATTGCCTCACTCATGCGAAGCTGACCGCCAAAATTACGAAAAATTTTAATCGGGTCTGTTTTCACCTGTATCTTCAGACAAATAATCCACACATATAAATATCTGCTAAGAATATGTCTGATTATTGGAAACAAATCAAGGTAAATTCCTGGAATACTAAATAACCGGCTCTGTCAGAAAAGGTTTGAGCTAAACGGTATCTTCACCACCATTCTTATGGGCACCGTACGGAAAAATCGTTCAATTTTACCTCGTCCGGCCGGTTTGCGTGGACGAGAGTAGATAATCGGCAGGTTGATGCTATCGCAAATACGCTGAGTCTGGCTGGAGACGAAGATGCTCCCGTTATCCACATAGCATCGACCAATTCGCCCATGGATCTGCAGGATTCTTTTGAGGCCCTTTTCAAAGGCCAGTGAATGTTCTGAGAAAGAAAAGTCGGCATAGACAATCCGCCGGGTAGCATCATCAATGAAGGCAATCAATAATGCCTTACGCATTTTACCCTTTTC
>WFRY01000302.1 GCA_015486315.1 Desulfobulbaceae bacterium | reverse complement strand
GTTCATAGGTGAATCGCGCAATCGTCGTAATTCCGGATTGCTGAACCTGTTATGGCATCGGCTCTACGGGGCTCCGATGAATCGTAGACTCATCAGAAAGGTATCATGCACGCTTAAAAAGGAAAATTTATACGCCTGATCATTTTTTTGATATGAGAATGGGCATAAGGCTTGATTAAGACAGATGGGCGTGTATTTCCGGTAAGCCCGTGTGACAAGCCATTTAGGAACTGATACGGTTAACCATTTTCCGATACCAATAAAAAGGAGGATGGTCAATGCCACAGATTTTAGCGCCGGCATCAACGGCAACGCTGGAAGCAGTCAAAAAGCGATTCAAAAATTGGCGTAATAGCCGAAAACACAGGGGCCGCATACCCGATGAGTTATGGGAGGCAGCCGCCGGCCTTTCCGAACAATATTCTGTCCACTGCATTTCCAGGTCCCTGCGGTTAAACCACAGCGCACTAAAGGATCGTATTGCTGCTCGTAATATAAATGAGAGCAAAAAAAACAGCACCTGTTTCCTGGAACTGCCTCCACCGCAATCATCTTCAGTCACTGAGTGTTTTGTTGAGATGGAAAACAGCCACGGCGATAAGATGCGGATGCATTTTGCAGGTGAAGTCAGCTTTAACATTCTCGCTCTCGGTCAAGATTTCTGGAGGAGATGATCGTGATACAGATCACACCACAGATGCGGATTTTTGTCGCTGTAGAAGCTGCTGATTTCAGAAAAGGTATTGATGGACTATGCGGGCTGTGCCGAAGCATTTTAAAAACAAACCCTATGACCGGAGCGGTATTCGTTTTCCGCAACAGGCGTCGGACGGCTATCAAAATCCTGATCTATGACGGCCAGGGGTATTGGCTTTGTCACAAGCGGTTGAGCAGTGGGCGGTTTAAATGGTGGCCACAGCCTGACGACAGCAATGTCAGTCAGCTTGCAGTGCATGAGCTCCAATTGCTGATCTGGAATGGCAACCCTGAGTTTGCAGAGGTAGCGCCTCCCTGGAAGGAAATCTGATTTTTTTCTTCAAGTTGAAAGAAACCCCGTGCGTTCTGGTGCCTTTTAAGATATGGTATTTGCCATGTCGAAAATATTATCATACAGAGGACGAACAGTCACCCAGGCCGATATTGATTTTCTCAAGGATCTTATTGCCGCTCACCCTGACGATTCCCGTCGAGCCTTATCCCGCAGAGTATGCCGGGCCTGGGATTGGACACAACTCAACGGTCAGCTGAAAGACATGGTGTGCAGGGGGTTATTGCTCCGACTTGAACGGGAGGGACATATCGTACAGCCTCCTCCAAAATGTATAATCGGACGATATCGGCGTAAACGGCCGGAACCGGTTAATATAGACACGGTTCCCATTAATGTCCCATTAAAGAAAATTCGCTCACAACTCCGATTTAAACAGGTGCGGCGTACCGCACATGAGAAACTGTTTAACAGCCTCATCGAGCAGTATCATTACCTGGCCTATGCCCAACCGGTTGGTGAGCACCTGAAATATATCGTGTTCCGTGAGCAACGTCCTGTTGCCTGCCTGGCCTTTTCATCAGCGGCCTTTGCCCTTAATGTCCGGGATAATTTTATTGGCTGGTCCAGGGAGCAGCGGGACAACAACCGCCATTTGCTGGCTTACAATACACGTTTTCTTATTCTCCCCTGGATTCAGGTGAAGTTTTTAGCCAGCCATCTGCTTTCAAGATGTGCCCGCCGGATATCTTCAGACTGGGAGGCTGTGTATAATCACCCCATTTACTGGCTGGAGACCTTTGTGGACACGGAACGTTTTGCCGGTACCTGCTATAAGGCTGCGAACTGGCGCTATCTTGGCCAAACCAAGGGCAGGGGCAAATACAACAAAAGCCATAAACAGCTCACCTCCATCAAGGATATTTACGGTCTGCCCCTTGATTCCGGATTCAGGGATAAATTATGTCTGTGAAACGGAAACTCAAACGACGCAAAAAGCCTGGCAGGAAGAAGATTAATCTTGATATGGATCAGCTTGATGAGTTAATCAAACGAGCTGAAAGCGGCAGGCTTCAGGAAAATGATATCGAGCTTATCAAGGGAATGGCCGAATGTATCGCTGTGTTGAGTCAGGCAGTTGACGATAAGGCCTCCTCTGTCAAGAAATTGCTCAGGATGGTATTTGGCGCCAAGACCGAGAAAAAGAAAAATGTCCTGGGCGATAACAAAAAAAAGGAAAGCAGTACGGACAATGGACAAAATGATCAGGAATCAACTGATTCAGAAACAGGAGACGATGAAGGCAAGAAACGGAGACAGGGAAGCAATAACGGCAAAAATGGCGCTGACAAATATACCGGCGCTGATCAGGTTAAGCTAAAACATCCTGACCTTAAAGCCGGTGATTCCTGTCCAGAGTGCACAGATGGCAAGTTGTATAAAAGCAGTGAAACAGGAGTAGAGATTCGCGTCACAGGAAGTGCTCCTTTACGGGCAACTGTCTACAAGCGGGAAAAGCTGCGCTGTGACCTTTGTGGAAAAATATTCACTGCGCCACTGCCTGAAGAGGCAGGCAACAAAAAGTATGATACAGCCGCAGTGTCAATGGTTGCCATGCTCAAATATGGAAGCGGGTTGCCATTCAACCGACTTCAAGGGCTCCAGGCCAATCTGGGGATCCCACTGCCGTCTTCAACACAGTGGGATATTATCAACGGGTCGGTTGATTACTTCAAACCGGCCTATAAAAAGATGCTGGAACTGGCTGCACAGGGTGATATCTTCCATAATGACGATACCACTGTAAAAATCCAGAGTCTGATCAGCGAAAACAGAAATGAGTCTCCTGCCCGCAAGGGGATGTACACCACCGGCATTGTCTCCATTATGGATGGCAAAAAAATAGTCCTGTTTCTCTCTGGTCGTAAGCATGCCGGTGAGAACCTGAACAAAGTGTTGGCCGGGAGGGATGCGGCCCTGCAGACTCCATTGCAGATGTGCGATGCTTTAAGCAGGAATACTTCCAGCGAATTTGATACCATTCTTGCGTATTGTCTCGTTCACGCAAGACGTCACTTTGTCGATGCGGCGATGAATTTTCCGGAAGAATGTGAGTTCGTCATCAATACCCTGGCAGAGGTGTATCATTTTGATGCTGAGACCAAAGAACAGGATATGGCACAGGGACAACGGTTGCAGTATCATCAGGAAAACAGTGCGGCGTTAATGAAAGAGCTTGAGTTATGGCTGAATGAACAAATTGAACAAAAAAAGGTGGAGCCCAATTCAAGCCTTGGCGATGCCATTTATTATATGCTTAATCACTGGGAGGAATTGACAGCCTTTTTGAGAATTCCAGGAGCCCCTCTTGATAACAACATCTGTGAACGTGCTCTGAAAAAGGCCATACTGCACAGAAAAAATTCTCTGTTTTATAAATCTGAGCATGGAGCCGCTGTTGGCGACATGTTTATGAGCCTCATCTACACCTGTGAGCAAACTGGAGTGAGTCCTTTTGACTACCTCACGGCACTGCAGGATCACGCCGAACGGGCCCAAACCACCCCCTTGGAATGGATGCCCTGGAATTTTTCCGCAAATCTTACGAATCCACAGCCCAACTAATAGGTCCCCATCCTTGATTCAGCTTCACCCCGTATTTTTTTCTGATCTACACTGGCTCACCGGAAACACACGATTTGCTGGTAACCCCCCATGCTGTAACCTTTGTCTCTTTGCCAGTTTTACCGTGAAAATACTATCATACTAAAGACAGACCAATCCCTTAACAT
>WFRY01000301.1 GCA_015486315.1 Desulfobulbaceae bacterium | reverse complement strand
CGAAGGTTCAATTGGCCCCTACGATGTTTATTTGATCAGAGCAACTGCAACTTTCGGTCATTACGGTTCTCCTGATTTTGTTTCCCGCCGGGCTGAAATGAAGGTTGGTTTTCCGTAAGGAGACGATATCTTAATCTCTAACATGAAAAAGCAAGTTTTTCTCTTGTGTTTTCAGGGATCAATATGGTCGGTATTTTGAATAGCAAACTCGTAAATTGCAGTTATCAAATATTTCTCTGTCTCTTATTTCTGCCCGGTCTTCTTCTCTCAATAGGAATGGGTCGCGGGAATGCCGCAAATTTACTTGATCCTGCGGCTGGCGCCACTTTTTCTCACATCGATTCTCAGCATAATAATACAAATTGGGCTGCAGCCAATCTTACAGATGGTGATAGCCATACCTATTGGCTCTCTGGCCAGAGTACCAACGATATAATTTGGCGCCTGGATTCTGGAACTGCACTTTCATGCTTCGATTCTTTTACCCTTGAAAACTATGGTGGCAGTCGCTCGATAAAAAGATTCATGTTGTTTCGCACTGTTGACACGACCTTGGAGTCTGATGTCGGGACCGATGGTTGGATCCCCGTTCCGTCAGATCTCTCTCCAGTTGGACCAATAAATTCTTTGTTGTGGGGGCAGGGAGGTCGCTTGGTCGGAATTGACAGTCAGCATAATTCTACTAGCTGGGCAGCTGCTCATATGAATGATGGAAGTCTCAATAGCTCGTGGCTCAGTGGTAAGGCGACAAATACCCTCGAGTATGTTTTTGATACCAACTGGGATGGAATCTCTGGAGATGGAATAAATCTGAATTTGATTCGACTCTATAATTACGGAAATAGTCGGTCTGTACAGTTGTTCCAGATTGAAGTACAGACTGAAGCTCACCCTGGTTTGTGGCGTAAGTTGAAAGCCCCCGGATCTGCTGCTGGAGACGCTGATTTTAACTTTCTGCTAAGTGCCGAAGGAGGGAAGCTTGTCGATATTGACAGCCAGCATAATTCTACGAGTTGGGCCGCCGCTCACATAAATGATGGTGATTATAACTCCCAATGGTTAAGCAATAAGGGGAATAACCGTCTCGAATTTGAATTTGATACTGACGGTGATGGTATCACTGGGGCAAGTGGTGATACCGATGATTTATTTGCAATTGAAAAGTTTTATTTAAAAAACTATGGAAACAGTCGTTCTGTTCACCTTTTTCAGGTAGAAGTCCAGACGACAACTGATCCTGGTGTTTGGAAAAAAATCGAAGTTCCTGGGACTGGTAATGGGGATTCTATCCTAAATTTTAATTATCTACTGCAGGCGGAAGGTGGACAATTAGTCCATGTTGATAGTCAGCACAACACGACAACCTGGGCCGCTTCACACATGCATGATGGAGATTATAACACTCTCTGGTTGAGTAGCTTTGGGAATAATGTTCTTGATTTTGAGTTTGATACTGATGGTGATGGCATAACTGGTGCGGATAATGATGCTGCTGACCTGTTGACGATTGAAAGCTTTTATTTAAGAAATTATGGAAATAGCCGTTCGGTAAGGTTGTTTCAGGTTGAAGTGAAAACTGCAAATGACCCAGCGAACTGGAGAAAATTAGAAGTTCCGGGAAGTACAGCAGGTGAAAGTGATTTTAATTTTGCCCTTCAGGCAGAAGGTGGTGGATTAATTCATATTGATTCTGAACATAATACAACGAGCTGGGCTGCTGCCCATATCCATGATGGAGATGTCAATACCCAGTGGTTGAGTAGTCAAGAGATTAATGATCTCGACCTTGCCTTTGATACTGACGGAAATGGTTCGTATGGCGATAGTATAAATCTTTCCAAAATACGTCTAAATAACTTTGGGAATACACGTTCGGTTCAGACGTTTGAAATTTATGTGCAAATTTCGGGAGGAGGTTGGCAGTCTGTTGATTCTCCAAGTGGTGGAACTATTTTCACTGCATTGGAATCAAGTGCTGCCCAAGAATGGGCAATAACCCCTCTGGTTAATGTCACTGCGGTGCGATTTCATACTCTCAGCAACTTTGGGGATAGCTATACTGGTATCCGTGAAATTGAATTGCTCGGATCCTCTGTCGGTCCAAGTCACACTTTTGTTGCTCAACGAGAGAGTACCGGGGAATTCTTCCAAATACCACAGTCTGATCGACCATCGGATGTCACTTCTGTACGATTACGAACGATAAATAATTATGGAGATACTTACACCGGTGCTCGTGAGTTTGAAGTCCTCGGGACAATGAATAATGCAAGTCACACATTTACGGCCCAAAGGGATAGCCAAGGTGAATATTTTACTCTCGATGTTGAAGATAGACCTTCCAATGTAACCAAGTTACGTTTTATTACCTTGCAAAATTATGGAGATACTTACATTGGCGCTCGTGAATTTGAAGTCATCGGCCCCTCTCTTGGTCCCTCTCATACTTTTAGTACGGGCTCTGAAATAGGCCCCCATGAATATAATCTGGATGCTGCCGCTCAGGAAGAAGGGGTGGTAGGGGTTCGTTTTATTACTTTACGCAACTATGGCGACAGCTACACCGGGGCACGTGAACTAGAACTGCTTGGTGATCCATCTGGACCCAATTATATTTTTACAGCAGACAAAGATCCTGCTTTGCAGCAGTTTGATTTTAGTGGAGTATATGGTCGGCTGTTTCGTCTGCATACGCTCAGTAACTATGGTGACACTTATACTGGTGCTGGCGAAGTCACACTTCAATCGTCAAATCGCTGCTCTGTTGGGGTGTGGCACATGGATGAATTAATTTGGAATGGAACCGAGAATGAGGTCATTGACAGCTCAGGAAATGGCTATCATGGGAAGGCTGTTCCGCCACAACCCAGCGGTCCAACGACAGGGTTTGGTACTGATCTGGAAGATCGGGCCGCAATTGTTGGAAATCCTGGAACCTGCCGTTACGGTGTCTTTGACGGTGCTGATGATTTTGTTGAGATTCCTGCTTTTCCGGATTTGATCCCATCTAATGGTTTTCTTGCCGGCTTTACAATTACGGCCTGGATTCGTCCAGTTGACCCCGGTGCTGCTCGAAGTGATTGGCGTATTTTTGCCGATGATGAGGATCAGAATGGCTATGCTATAAGCTTAGGAGATGGTGGAAAAGGACGACTGAGATTCTTCCGCAGGAACCCGGTTGTTATCCTTGATGCCCCTGCTGATCAAACAGTTAATTTTGGTGAGTGGAACTTTATTGCAGCAGTCAATGATGATGCCGCTGACAGAATGCTTATTTATTTAAATGGTGAGCTCATTGCCAGCCGTGCCAATAGTTCTGTCTGGCCAACAGCAACTGGGTCTGCAAGCATTGGCGGGGAGACTGCTCTCGGTGAAAACTTTGCCCGTTGGCGATTTAACGGGAACATTGACGAAGTGCAGCTGTTTGCAAATGCTCTGAGCCAGGCAGATATTCAAGAAATCATGACAGAAACTCACAGCTGTTCGGGTGGATCGCCAAGCATAGATCATATTCGCATTGAGCACACGGGAGTCGGGCTGACGTGCCGAAGTGCCGATGTGACCCTGCGTGCCTGTGCCGATGCCGTCTGCAGTAGTGAGGATATTAACCCTGTTACCGTGACAATGACTCCAGCAACAGCCAACCCTCCGGTTTGGGTTGGTGGCGATACTCAGGCTTTTACCGGGCACCAGACTCTGCAATTAAGGCAGACTTTGCCCGGGGTTATTACTCTCGGTTTGAATAATATTCAGCCGACTCCGATACATGGTTATAGGTGCTTCAATTCCGGGGTTGAAGGTGATTGTAATATCAATTTTTATAATTCCGGATTTATTTTCGATGTTCCCGAGCTGACCTCCTGCCAGTCCTCACCAAATGTTT
>WFRY01000300.1 GCA_015486315.1 Desulfobulbaceae bacterium | reverse complement strand
TTAAAATTTCTGGAGTTTAATAATGGATAATAAAAGCATTTTACTTAAATTCATGGAAGAAATTGTTATCGAGCTTAACTTACTGTCAGAAGCAGATATTTCTAAACTTGAAAAAGGTGGTTACTCTCTTTCCTTGAAAGTCGTTAAGGACAAGAAACAAACAGTAAATCATGTAGAAATAAACGATGAAATAAAAAATGAAATTTTAAGTAAATTCAAAGATTGTAAAACCAGAGAAGAGGGATTGCAAATTCTGTCAAATAATCTAAAGAATAAAAAAGATTTAACCTCATTTGCAAAACTATTAGATGTTTCAATTCTGAAACAAGATAAAGTCGATACTATAAAAGAGAAAATTATTGAAGCGACTATTGGAGCCGTCCTAAGGTCTAACGCAATACAGGATAAAACAAGCTAACATGTTGAAACAACATAACAAATCAATTCACTTGACCCGCGAGCACGCCCGTTTTCCTGAGTTTATTCTAACTTTGTGCTACGCTCATAGTTGGTTGCCAAATCATGGGCGGGCAAGTGATCTCAGTCGTTGAACTGAACCGCTATCGCGGAAACAGCCCCTCCCCACTAAAACTTTCTTTAACCCCACAATTTTTCTCCCCTGATCACTTTTTCCTGCTGTACCGTACCTCTTGAAGGATAACCATTCCGGTTGTCCGTAATCATCAGGAGGTATAGCTATGACAAAACAAGAAAAAAAATCCGGCTCCCTGAATAATTTTCAAAAGTTTCTGTTTGTGCAACGTGTTGCACCGAAAACCATGGAGGCGTATCTCCGGTCAGTGACAGAATTATCCACCTTTCACAAGCAGTCGGCAGAGGGGCTGACAAATCATCAAATTCAGGACTTTCTCCTGTACAATATCCGGGAAAAAGAATTGGCCTGGTCAAGTTGTAATGTCCTCTTCTGCGGGCTGAAAAAGTATTATGGAGAATTTCTCGGACGCAGTGATGGTGAATTCTCCATCCCGTCAAGACCACGATCCAAACAACTGCCAATGCTCTTGAGCAGGGAGGAAGTCAACCGGCTTCTCAACGCAAAAGATAATTTAAAACACCGGGCTCTGCTTACCACGGTATATGGTTCCGGCCTTCGGGTCTCTGAAGCGGTCAGGCTTAAACCACGGCATATCGAATCAGACCGGATGGAGATCCGGGTAGAACAGGGGAAAGGTCATAAAGATCGCTATACCGTCTTATCGCAAAACTGCCTCGATCTTTTGCGTACCTACTATCGATCATACCAACCGGGAAAGTGGTTGTTTTTCGGCAATGACAAGGACAGTCCAATGTCCATCGGTACGGGGCAGAGCATTTACTATCAAGCAAAGAAAAAAGCCGGGATTACCAAAGGACGCGGCATCCATACCCTCCGACACAGCTTTGCTACCCATGCGCTGGAATCAGGGGTTGAACTGTACATCATCAAGAGATGGCTCGGTCACACCTCCATCAAGACGACCTGCAAATATATCCACCTCAGTCCTGATTATATGAAAAAAGTCAAGAGTCCCCTTGATTTACTCTATGAGAAAGGAGATGAATCATGAAACCTGAATTCGAGGTGGCTGATATTTTTCACAAATACGGCGAGGAGTATAAAAACACCCATGTCATGACCGGCGAACAGCGCAAGGTCATGGCCGCTATTATGGCCTGCAGGACAGCACAACTCGGAGGCCATCAGGATGTCTGTGATCATTGCGGTATCGTCATAAACAGCTACAACTCATGCCGTAACCGCCACTGCCCGAAATGTCAGACCATGACAAAGGAGGAATGGCTGGACAAGCGACGGGCGGAACTGCTGCCCTGCGGATATTTCCATTTTGTTTTCACCATTCCTCATGATCTGAATCCGTTTATCCTTGCCAATCGTCGAGAGCTGCTCACCTGCCTTTTTGCCGCGGTAAAAAACACACTGTTCGCCTTTTCAGCGGATCCGCAGTGGAAACTTGAAGGAAAGCCCGGGATACTTGCGGTTCTGCATACCTGGAGCCAGGTGCTGATTGATCACTTCCATATCCATTGCCTGATTCCTGCCGGGGTACTTTCCTTTGACGGCAGAACCTGGATCCAAAGCAATGACAAGTTTCTGTTCCGGATTGAGTCCCTGGCCAGTGAGTTCAAAAAACAGTATCTCACCATGATTGAATCAAGACTGGACACACTCGTTGTACCGGAAAATGGAACCGAACTGCTGAAAAAAGCGTGGGAGAAAACCTGGATCAGTTATGCCAAGCAACCGTTCGCCGGTCCGGAGCAGGTACTGGATTATCTTGGTCGCTATACCCACCGGATAGCTATCTCCAATCACCGGATCAAATCAATTGACAACGGTAAAGTGGTCTTCACCTACAAAGACCGGGCTGACAACAATACGACAAAAACAATGACTCTTGACGCGATGGAGTTTATCCGTCGGTTTTTGCTCCATGTCCTGCCCGGTCGGTTTCAGAAGATCAGGTATTACGGTTTTCTTGCCAATGTGTGCAAGAAAAAAGCTGTGCTTCTGATCCGTCGATTAATCGGCAAGGCCATGGATGTGCAACAGTTCATCAACGAGACGCTTGAAGAAAAAGTACTGCGGTTGACCGGTCGGGATATCCTGCTCTGCCCGCATTGCAAACAGGGGCGGATGGTTACTTTAAAAATGCTGCCGGTCTTGAACAGCAGCTGAGCAATCAAAGAGGGCATATCTTTTTTAACATCGCCGGGATGTGCTGTACCGGTGCGCTTTTTTCAGGAAAAAATAATGTATAGAGCCAACGATTTTACATTGCAGCGCAACAACAATTGAAATAGATGAATTTCAGCCAACTCTTTCAGTCAAACAAACCCACTCCTTTTCTTCCGAGCGGCCAGGAAACCTTTTGCAAAATATTAATCACAGTGTTTCAATAGGTTAAAAGCAAAGTCCATAGGAGCCCAAAAACCCTTTCCTGTGGGAGCCGCAGCTCAGTCCAACAACATTTTATCCTCCATCCCGCTCCTGTTAACGAACATTAGTTGCAGAACAGTTCTTTCGGGATAAATGGAATTCAGCGGTTTTTTGTGGGCGGGACGAAGGATAAAACGCTCTTAGTTATGTGTGAAAAAATTGAGAACAGACCTATTTTCAAAATATCAAATATACCTTAAAGAGGTCAGTCGTGAGCATAAGTAACCTGAAAATCTGCTAAAGCACACACTTTAAACAAAAAGCACCACTCTGTGAGCACGGTTTTGTTGAAATACCGTGCTTTTTTCTTGTCTTTTTTACGTGTACGTATTATAACTATACGTACATTTAAAGAGGAGGATTGTGCATGGCTAAGCCAATAACAGGAAAAACTCACGTCGGTGAACGGCGAGAAAAGCGTCCGAATGGCGATATTTACGTCTATAAACGGATTACGGCATACAACGAAAAGACAAAGAAAACTTATACGGTCAGTCAGAAGCTCAAGGGAAAAATTAAGGTTGGGACAGAAGAAATTGTGCCGACTCGTCCGAAAAAACGTAAGGGCGAAGGAGACATTTTTGTCGGTGCAACACGCCGGCATACCGGTCTCACGGACATTCTGGAATGGGTTGGCAAGGTTTCCGGTATTGATGAAGATGTACGTGCTTCATTTAGTGAGGGTGATGCGGCCAAAATCCTCTCCATCGCTCGCTACTGGATAGGCTCCGGTGGTAACACACTGCCGCGTTTAGAGAGCTGGCAAGTTATGCACCCTCTTCCATACAATGAGCCAATCACCGAAGACGTGTATGGTAAACTGTTTAAGGATGTTGGTCGCAATGAAGAAGGTGTTCAGAGTTATTTTTCGGCTCGAGCAGCACGCCTGGGAGAGTCTCCTGTGCTGGCTTTTGACTCAACCACAATCTCGACCTACTCTGAAAACCAGTCAGAGGCCCGGCGGGGATTCAACAAGGATGGCGATGGGCTTAACACGATCAAACTTTTGACCCTATATTCCGTGAAAGCTCGGGAACCGATGGCCTTTTCCAAGCAACCCGGTAATATTCCGGATGTCATATCCATTGAAAACACGCTGACACAACTCAAGTGTCTCAATCTGAAAAAACCTTTGATCGTCACCGATAACGGCTATTACAGCCAGAGGAATATGATGGAATTCGCCTTGCGCAATGTGAAATTCCTGACCTTGGTGAATCCGAATATTATCTGGGTCCGTGAGACGGTTGACGAACTCCGTGCAACAATTGCCGGCATGTCCAGCACTTGTCCGTTTGATCCGTCCATCTGCGGAGCAACATCACTTAGAATGCACAAATTTACCCGGGTACGTCAACGATCACGCAACGGCAAGGCTACAGGCGAAAAAGAAACGATTTTACGCCGCCTGTATGTGCATATTTATTATTCTCCTGACAACGAAGCCAAGAAAGAACTAGCCTTCCGTAAGGATCTGCTTGAGTTGAAGGCGCAGATAGAAGAAGGAAAAAACGAGTTCACGGAGTCAGCGCAAAAGAAAATAGAAAAGTATCTGATCTGTTCAAGAAAGGGACGTGGAGGACGGCTGAAAGTGGGATTCAATGACAAAGCCATTGCCGAAGCAAAAAAGTACTTCGGCTATTTCTCCCTCGTCAGCAACCAGACTATGGACACATTTACCGCACTTGAAAACTATCGATTGCGAGAAAAAGTTGAAGAACTTTTCGCTGTGCAAAAAGGGAGTCTTGACGGTGCACGACCGCGTACTTGGTACCCGGACAATCTACGTGGAAGACAATTTACCCAATTTATCTCGCTGGGCTATCATTGTTTCCTGACAAAAAAAATAAAGCAAGTGCAAGCCAGGCTCAGGAAGAAAGAGCCAGGAAAAACCAAATCACTTATCAAGCTTGAAAAGAAACTGAAAAACTGGATTGCGCAACGATCTCTCACCCAGATCCTGGACTGGTTCGACTGTATTGAAACCACAAGGGTACAGACTGTCATGGGCGATTATCGATGGTCCACCGAATCAGTGGCCAGAGACAAACTGTTCTTGGAGTACTTGGGAGTGGATGTCCAATAGTGTACGCTTTAGCCGACTTTCAGGTTAATATACGGCAGGCTGATCTGAAGTTCACGATACAAGAGACGTCCAAATTCCTGCATAATGAAAATATATACTCCCTGGATGACGAGTCCCTGACAAATATCTTTGAAGTGACAGAAGGATGGCCTGCAGGCCTTCGTCTTCTAGGATTGAGCATGGGGCAGGAGACGGATACAAAGGAATTTCTCCGTACTATGCACGGGGACACCCGTGATATCAGGGAATATCTCATGGATGAAGTCCTCTCACGTCAATCACCAGAAACACGGGAGTACCTGCTCAAAACATCCATTTTGACCCGTTTCTGCCCTTCACTTTGTGATGCTCTCTGCGGTAAAAAACACAGAGGTGAAGCCTTTATTCAGCAGATTTTCAGCTCAAACCTGTTCTGCATTTCTCTGGACGAACAGCAGACCTGGGTGCGCTACCATCATCTTTTTCAAAATTTATTGCAGGTCCATCTTGAACGGCGCTACAACCGGGAGGAGATAAAGGATCTTCACAAAAAAGCAAGTGTCTGGTTTGAGGAACAGAACTATCTTGAGGAGGCACTGAAGTACGCCCTGAAGACTGACTCCCCGGATGAGGCTTCTGAAGTAATACTTCGCCACAGGCAGGAAATGACGGACAGGGAACAATGGTACCAGCTGGTAAAAATGCTGGATCTCCTGCCCCAAGAAGTAATTGAACATAATCCGGACCTGCTCATACTGTATGCCCGTACACTGGACAAACGCGGACAATACGCAGAGTGGGAACAGGTGTTGAACCGAGCCGAAGTGTCACTCAACTCCCTGTTGGACAGAGGAAGCACATACCAAAGGAGGTTGGGAGAAATACTCCTTATGCGCAGCACATTATATTATCATCGGGCTCAGGGACAAAATGCTATTGATGCTACCGACAAGGCCCTGCAATTACTGCCGTTGGAATCAAACAGTGAGCGTGTGTATGCAAAGATGATCAATGCTGCATCCTGTCAGATGATAGGTGATCAGAAGAGAGCATATGAAAATATCCATGACGCTTTGCAGCGGGAAGCCAGGAAAAGCCCTACCTATCATGGCCGACTTCTCCAGACCTTAAGTTTCATGCATTGGATCGATGGAGATATGCATTCTTTGAAGCAATCCGCGACAGCAATGCTTGAACTTTGCCGCACGCATAACATTCCGGAGACGAAAGTTTATGCTCAGTACTTTTTGGGTGCGTCATTATACCAGCTCAATGAACTTGATGAGATCGAACATATTCTTACTCCTGTAGCAACCAACCAATATGGCCCCAGTTTTTATATGCACATGATGAGCGTTCAAGCCCTGTCGCTTACCCATAACTGCCTGGGACAACAGGATCAGGCCCTGGAGTTGTCTGATTCCCTGGTCAACACCATCCTGAAAGGGGAAGGTGCATCTTTTCTGGCCGATGCCCAGGCACTTCGGGTTGAGCTTGCACTACGTCAGGGGCTCCTGAGTCAGGCTGTTCATTGGGCAAAGGAAATTAAAAGAAAAAATGCTCCACCAAGCTATTATTTCATGATTCCAGAGCTTACAATTGCAAAGATGTACCTCAGCCAGGCAACGGATGACCTGTTGAAACAGGCAGAAGATCTCCTCGACCATTTGCAGGATTATGTTACATCCGTTCATAACACCAGGTATCTGGTTGAAGTACTGTCTCTCAAGGCACTGCTGCATGATCTTCTTGGTAATACGATGAAAGCTGAAGAAAAGCTGGCCGAAGCTCTGAACCTTGCCGAACCAGGTGGTTTAATCCGTATCTTTGTTGATCTTGGGGCGCCAATGGCTAACATCCTGACGCGTTTAACTGAGCATAAAACCGCTTCGGTGTTTGCTCAGAAGCTGCTCGTTGAATTTGAAAAGTATAAATACAGGCTTGACACCAAAAAAAATTCTGCCCCCCAGGTGTTCTCTTCAGAACAAGAGGAGGGAGAGAGTATCCGCCTGACAAACCGTGAGAATGACATCCTGGAATTGTTGTCCCAGCGCATGAGCGACAAGGAGATTGCTGCTCACCTTCTCATCTCATATGGCACTGTAAAAAGGCATGCAGCAAATATTTATCGAAAACTTGATGTCAAAGGCCGCCGCCAGGCCGTGAGCAAAGCTACAGAACTGGGTATTATTTCGCAAAACTGATTCCTCCATAACCGTTCACCTTTCTCTACCTCCAGCCTTCGCCCTCACCTCTTTCAGTTTTATCCTTCTACATCTTTTTACATCTTTTCGGGACATTTAAAGAGAAGGGAATAGTCCGTATACTAAGAATAGATAGTAACACCCAGCCCGGCGGGCCGGGACAAAGAAGGATGAATAAGATGTTTAGATACGACTGGAGCCTGTTCAATACTAAATTAGGCCTGATTTTCACCATCAGTTCCCTTGTGGTCTTTAACCTGATGGATCGGTTTGATTTTCAGATGATGGCTGCCGGCATCAGTGCCCTGTTGGCCTGGCTTACGATTATTCTTGTTCCCAACCGGAAACGGAGCCAGCATATTTTCGGCCTTGCGGGCTATCTGGTTGCAGGTTTGGCTCTGACCTGGCTGGCAGGCATGGTTGAACCATACTATTGGCTGAAACTGGCCTCAATGGGGCTGGTAACATTTGCCGGATATTTAATGCTCCTGCAAGGACCCCATCCATACATGGTTTCGTGGTGCCTGGTCTATTGGTATCTGCTGGTTCCTCTGTTTCTCGGCGATAATAACGTGGGCCCTGTCATGTTTGCCCACGGAGTTGGTGTCTGTCTGGTAATATCCCTGAACGTGATAAAACCTCTCTGGTCAAGCGCCACCGTCGCATCGGCATCGAAAATAGAACCCGAAGCGGAAGCTGCACAAGGACAGAATCAGCCTGCAGTCAGACAGGTCGTCGGTTTTGCATCCGTTGTTTCTCTAAGCATGGTTACCGGACTGGCTGCCGGGATACGTTTTCTTACTGCTGATCCGACTCTTATCGCCAATGCTACGCTCAACATGATCAGCCCCTCGCTTGAGCAGACGTGGCATGCCGCTGTAGAAAGGATCATTTTGGGCTTCATTGGAATCATAGGAGGCTTCTATTTCGGTTGGTTTTTCAATGATCCATGGGTTGGTCAAATGGTGATAGCTGTTTGTTCATTTTTAACCCTGGGAGTGATTTACATAAATTTTGGCCTTGTTATAGGCATTTTCTTTTTTCTTATCTCTTACGCGTGGGGTGGGATGCAATCCGATCTGGCTCACCGCATTGCAAATGAAAAGTTATTTGCTGAATTTGCGGGTGTTGCAATAGCTGTGATAGCCATTGCCCTCCTGACCCGACTCCAACGGATGACTTTTCAAGAAGAGTGCACTCATGATAGCTGCGAGCATTCTGACTGAAACAGGTTCCCCCGTCGTTACCGGGTAAGCCCTCTGGGTGGATAATCAGACCTACATCTTTTTTACATCTTTTCGACACATTTCATAAAAGTGAGCAGAGCCATATAGTTAGAATATAGATAAGAAAACCTCCAATAAAAGCAATCTTCCTCCGATAACTTTCGATGAAAAGAATTCGTTGGAATAGATATGAGTGGAATTTACAGCAGGTAGAGCAAAATTTGTATCAGAGTAAGGACCCTGAATATGCAAAAGGACAATGACGAGACATCCAGTGAACATTTGGAATCCAACACAGAAGACAGCAAAATGAAAGATTCAGAAAATACAGAATCCACAAAACCGGGAGATGGAAATATTGCCAGACCTCCCAAAGGATATGATCCCGTCAGGCGAGTGACCCGTATTGTTCTCACTCTATGCATCCTGTTGTTTACCTGGCACCTGGTCTCAGATCGATTCACCCCCAGTACTGATCAAGCACGGATTAAGGGCTTCGTTGTCCCCATTGCCCCCAAAGTTTCAGGGAATATCAAAAAAATTAATGTCGCCATCAACCAGCTTGTTCAAAAAGATGATGTCCTCTTCAAGATAGATCCCCAGGATTATGAAATCGCTGTGCAGGCAGCCGAGGCCAATCTGGATAACACCGGGCAACAACTCGGTGTTGAAACAGCTGCAATCCAGGCGGCTGTGGAACACGTAGGTGATAACAAGGCAATATACATTAAAACACAGAAAGACTACGAACGGCTGAAGCGGATTGCGAGAATGGATGAAGGTGCGGTTTCAAAAGCACTGCTCGATAGTGCTGAAGCGGCCATGGCACAGGGAAAAAGTCGTTTGGGTGTTGCCATGGCAGATCTTGAAAAAGCCCGGCAGCAACTTGGCAAAACCGGGCAGGATAATCCAAAAATCAGAGCAGCCGTGGTAGCCCTGAAAAAAGCACGCCTCGACCTGTCCCGCACAACCGTATATGCCCCTTCTCAGGGATATATTTCTAATCTTCAGGTAGATGTCGGCCATTATGCCAAAACAGGTTCGCCTTTGATGACCTTCATTTCGGACAGCGCAATTTGGATACAGGCTGATATGCGTGAAAACTCCATTGGCAACATCAAAAAAGATAATCCGGTTGATATAATCCTTGATATAGCTCCCGGAAAAATATTTAAGGGCAAAGTTGTCAATATGGGCTTTGGCGTTGACAAGGGCCAAAGTGGTTCTCTGGGTGCCTTGCCGACCTTAAAGGGTTCCGGCGGATGGCTCAGGGATGCCCAGCGTTTCCCTGTTATCATCCAGTTTAGCGATGATGAGGCTAAAGGTATACGCCTTGTAGGCGGCCAGGCCGATGTGATGATCTATACGGGTAATAACTTTATCCTTAACGGCCTTGGCCGGTTATGGATGCGACTCATGAGTATATTGTCGTATGTCTATTAGTCTATCCCATACGGCTGCCGAAAAAACGACAGCTGAGACAGGCAAGTACTCATGGCGACAAGACCTGCGTACCGTCAGGACATTTCGCCTGGCTACCGGTGCGACTTTATCCATGGCCATTGCACAGGCAATTGACTGGCCACTGTCCTATGTTACCGCTGCCCTGGTAGTGGCGATACTGGCGATGCCATCGCCCATAACCTACAGGGACACGATTAAGAATCTTATTTATGCCATCTGTGCATTTTCCTTTGGTGTAGTCATTACCCTGTTTGTACTTCCTTTTCCGTTAGTGTTTTTCGGGGTGTATGGACTTATCTTTTTTTTCATCCACTATTACCTGCATAAAGGAGCCCCATTTTTTCTCATCGTAATGCTTGTGTTGACAACGACGATCCTTCCTCTTGTGGGGAGTGTGGATGAAGGTTTGACCAAATATCTGGCTTTCAGCATCCTCTGGGGGGCTTGCCTGGCAGTTGTTATTATTCAACTCGTCTATGGAATTTTTCCTGACCCGGAAAATGATGAACAGATAGTGGTGCCATCATTTCAAAGGGGCTATTCGCCTCATGCTGCTGCCGTTGCCCTGCAGACTACACTCGTTTTACTCCCGGCAATGATGGCCTTTCTCACTTTCGGCTGGGCAGTTCATGTGGTCGGCATGCTGTATATCAACTTAGTTACGCTTGAAGGAGGCATCACTCACAGTAAGAAGGAAGCACAACAGTACCTTCTAGCCAATCTCGGAGGTGGACTTGCAGCCATTGTTTTTTATTGTTTAATTGTTGCCCTTCCAGCGTATCACTTTTTTGTAGCCCTTATGTTTTTTACCACCCTCCTGTTTGCAAAAAAAATGTTTTCAGATACATCTACAGCCCGCTATTATCCAACAGCTCTGATTGGTTTAGTTATTCTCATCAGTTCCAGTACCGGGCCGGGGACCGATATGAGCGTGGTTTACGTTAAACGTGTTCTGTATATCGCTCTGGCCTCATTATATGTGATTGCATCGACAATGGTGCTTGATAGATACGTTTTCAAGCATTGAAAAAGGAGCCCAGATGAAAAGAGTCCATCCCCGTCAAATCAGTCTTGCGTATAAGAAACCTGCAACAGCCATGTTTATAATGGTTGCCCTGGGAATCTTCATGAGTGGATGTGCAATGGTAGGACCTGATTATGTTCAACCAACGGTTAAAGTAGCTGACCAGTGGCTGTTGACCGATAAAGATAAAAAGGGAGTTGTCTCAGAGGATGTCGACCTGAGTATCTGGTGGACAGTTTTTAATGACTCTGTCCTGAATACACTCATTGATTCCGCCTATCAGCAGAATTTAAACCTGCAAATCGCTGGATTACGGATTCTTGAAGCACGAGCCCAACTTGGAATTGCCGTAGGCTCTCAATATCCTCAAAATCAGCAGGCATTCGGATCTGCAACCGTCAATCAACTCAGCAAGAATGGTCCAAATCTTGCGAAAGCTGATCCTTACTATGGGGCGTATGATGTCGGTTTCGATGCTGCCTGGGAACTGGATGTATGGGGGAAATTTCGTCGTGGCGTTCAGGCTGGTGTGGCTAATTTAGATGCAACTATTGCGCAATACGACGATATTCTGGTGTCACTGACTGCCGAGGTCGCACGTACGTATCTGATACTGCGCACTACACAGGAACGGTTGGCAGTTGCTAAGGAAAATGCAATCCTGCAAAAACGTTCCTTTGATATCGCTCAGGTCAGATACAAAGGCGGAGCCGTTTCTGAACTTGATGCTGTTCAGGCAAAAGCACTCTTTAGAAGCACCGAGGCAAGTATTCCATTGTTTGAAGCCGGTATACGGCAGGCAAACAACAGCCTGGCCATCTTGCTGGGTAAAATGCCAGGTGAAATTGATTCTCTCCTGAATGGAGAGCAGGTAATCCCCGCAGTTCCCCCGGAAGTAGCTGTTGGTATCCCTGCAGAGCTTATGCGCAGAAGGCCGGATATCCGCCTGGCTGAGCGTCGTTTAGCGGCCCAGAGTGCACAGATAGGTTTTGCCAAAGCAGATCTCTATCCACATTTCTCTCTTTTTGGAACCATTGGCTGGGGAACCAGCAGTGGTGTGGACTCTCGATCCAATAATGCTCAGTTCGGCGATCTGCTCAGTGCAAAGAGTTTATTTTTCACTGCAGGTCCTTCTTTGAGCTGGAATATTTTAAATTATGGAAGAATAACCAACAAGGTACGGGTCGAGGATGCACGCTTTCAGCAACTCGCTGTAAATTATGAGAATACTGTGATCAGAGCTGCCAGGGAAGTAGAAGATGCCATTGCAGGGTTCCTGAATTTACAACTGTCCGTCGCATCGCTGACTGACGCAGTTAACGCATCCAAACGATCAGCAGCTATTTCACTTATTCAATATCAGGAAGGAATCGTCGATTATCAAAGGGTAATTGATTCTCAGCGTTTTTTATCCCAGCAACAGGACACACTTGTTTCGGCATCCGGGGACGTGGACCTTAATCTTGTTGCCATGTACAAGGCCCTTGGTGGAGGATGGCAGATACGTAATGGAAAACCCGTCGTATCAGAGAACAACCGGACAGAAATGATGAAAAGGACCAATTGGGGTGACTTAATATCGAAAGATCAACCTTCTTACACCCCATCGAAAGGCATGAACAACGGTCTCAATAAACCTGACTGGTAGTCAAAAAAAGGATGAGCAATCTGATAGATGAAAATCACATCTGGGTTTGTGGTCTGCAACTCAGACTGTGACCATATGTGTAATAAAGAGAGGAAGAAATGAATGATAAAAGAGCAAAAAGTACCATGGAGAGCGCGGAACAAGTCAATATTGAAACCGATATATCAGATCGCAATTCGCCCGAGTCACTTGACACCTCAGTCCGTTGGAAAACAAAATCCGGGGATATCTACAACGAGAAGCCTGGTTATGACGATGAAGATGTAACCGGCTGGAAGGGGAGAAGGATCTACGGTCCAACCGTGGGTATACTCCAGATTCCTGCCAACATTCCCATGATGCCTGGTAATATGGGCAATCCCACGACGTTTGACTTTCCAGTTTTGTATGAGGAGATTACGGAAATTGATCCCTTCTGGGTATTATCAGACAAACCTCATCCGGTGGTCGTGGAAAAGTGCATAGCTGCATGCAAGCGACTGACGATGCAGGGGGTTACAACGATCATCGGCAATTGCGGTTTCTTCGCTAACTACCAACCCGAAGTATCCAAATCTCTTGACCCTGGCGTGCAGTTCTTCAACGGCTCTCTGATGCAGGTTCCCATCCTCCTGGTAAGCGTCGGACCCAACAAGAAAGTTGGCATCTTGACGGCAAGTAAAAAATTCCTGGAGCCCTCGCCTGCCCTCAAGTACTGCGGAGTGTCGGCTGAGGACCTCAAAAACCGGGTGGTAATTTACGGGAACGAAAACGGCTCTCAGATGAAAAAAATTACGGGTGAAACGGGCAGATTCAACCCCAGGGCTCTCGAGAAGGAGTTAGTTGATTTGGCAAAAAAGATGGTCAAAGAGCATCCGGATGTTGGAGCGGTTGTGCTCGAATGCACGGAGTTCCCCCCCTACGCACACGCCATCCAGAATTCAATTCGTCTCAATGTGTGGGATTTCGTGACCATGACCAACTTCATGCATGCAGGGGCCATGCGAAAGCCCTATATCGGATGGATGTTGTAGTCCGTCATTTAGTAAAAAAGGAACCTCCGCAAAATTACAAGGCTATATTCTCCTTCAATTAGCCCTTATATGCGGGTTAGCGGATGTGCAATCGGCTCGACTAAAATTCATTTCCGTTGTGCGACCTGTTCAGTGAACTACGTTGTAAATACGGATATCGTTTTACGGAACGAAGCATACCATAACTAACAGTTATTCTTTATTTTCCTACCACCCTGAGGTTTCAACCAAACTACCTCACCTACATCTTATATACATCTTTTCGAGACATTTCATAAAAGAGGGAGGAGTGATATATTATAAAATACGAAAAAATGCTGAATATTCAGCATTGGGTACCTGAAATCTGATTTTTCAAGGTACTTTTCAACACCTTTCTTTTGGCAGGATAATCTCCTGTCAAAGGACAGGTAAACAATTCATCAGTGGAGGACACCATGTCAAAGAAAAAAAACAAAAAGAAAGATGCCAAGAAAAAGAGTTGTAAGAAAAAAGAGTGTAAAGCTAAAGATGTAAAAAAAGGAAAAAAGAAAGGTAAAAAAAAGAAAGACAAGAAAAAAAAATAGTTCATTTCCCAGCCATGCAGATTCTCTGATCTGCATGGCTGTTTGAGTGGTTTGGAGTGGTCAAACATTAATGGACATTGCTGACTACAATTCACTCCCGTTGTAAATACGGATATCGTTTCACGGTAACTTCTCAATAAGGGGTGGCAAGTTGCTGTATCTTCCATTATGGATCGAAGTCTACGCTATCTCCGGCTAACAACATGCCGGGATGCCGGAGTTGCAGGCAAT
>WFRY01000299.1 GCA_015486315.1 Desulfobulbaceae bacterium | reverse complement strand
TCAAAGATTCCGTAATTTTTCAGCACTTGATGCTCCCCGGAAAATATGTAACTTCTCAATAAGTGGTGACAAGTTATTGTATTTTACTTTATGGATCGAAGTCTACGCTATCTCCGGGTAACAACCTGCCGGAATGACGGAGTTGCAGGCAATTCAGATCGTCATCCCCGAATGTAGTTATCGGGGATCCAGGCTTCTTACCAAGACTTATTGAGAAGTTACGGAAAAAATTACATATCCACCTGATCTCTTTACGAGGTACACATTATGGAAAAAAAGATTCTGGTTGCCGTTGATGGTTCCGTGTACAGCTCCAACAGTCTTGATTACCTGATCCGGTTGTTTAAAAATGATGCAAATCTCAAAATAGAACTGCTCAGCATAGTCTCTGCCGGCAGCAGTGATCAAAACTGGATGCTTGATGTTGACCCGTTGCGAGCCGAATCACCGGTAGTTGAACTTCGCAAGGCAAAGGCCCACAGATACCTTAAGGATGCCAGGGCACGCCTCCTGAGAAACGCTTTTACAGAAGAGCAGGTTAATTTCCAGGTAGACTCGTCCTCGGCCTCATTTGCAACCTCTATCCATCATATTGCAAATGAGGGTATCTATGACGGCCTGCTCATCGGAAGGCGGGGTGTCGGCAAAGTCGGCGAGCTGTTTATGGGCAGTGTGTCAGCAGAACTGATCAGCAAATGCCATGAAGTCCCTCTCTGGATAATCGACGGTGAAGTTACCTCCACCCGCTTCCTGCTGGCGGCACACTGTACCCCCCAGTCCCTGCGGGCAGCAGACCATCTTGCCTTTATCATGCAGAATAATCCGGAAACAATGGTCTACATCTATCACTCCAGTGCTGTTTTCGGAACCACCCAGGCCGCAGCGCCTGAAGATTTTTATGACCAATGGGGTGAACAGTGGTGCAGTGAACATCTGGACCTGGAGAATCATCTGTACCAGGCCCATACCCGGATACTGGTTGATAATGGTATCCCTGCAGAAAAAATTGCTACTGTCCCGCCCCACATGGACCTCGACGCCAGCCATGACCTGCTCAAGCAGGCCAAGAAACACGGCTGCGGCACCGTAGTCATCGGTCGCCGGGGCCGTGAAGTCGACAAGGGACTCATGGGAGGAGTTTCGGACAGGACAACGCAAAATGCCCAGAACATGGCAGTCTGGCTGGTTGGCTAACAGCTGGATGTAAACTCATTGTCGGGTTTCACTCACATCTTGATTTCTGATTACGTATGAAACTCAGCCAACTTTCAGTCAAGGTTACAATGTTCTGTTATAAAACGAAAAAATAATAGATCGAAATCTGCGCTTATCTCCCGATAAAGGACCTCGGGAATGACAATAGTGGGCAGTACTCTGATTGGTTATAATATAACGGAGTTGCAAGCCTCGTCATCCCCGAGTGTTGTTATCGGGGATCCATGAATTTGTTAATGGCTGAGCTTTGTACGTAATCAGATCTTGATTTATAATGCTAAGGGTTTAATCAAAAGTGAATGGCAAAAATTAGACCGACGTTGAGAGTTTCATTCCCCAAAGATCTGTAAGTAGTTGATTACTGGTTTGCCGGGAAAAACATGGAGTATAGCACTGCCGGGTTAATCTGTTTTGGGCAGGGAAATAAAAAAAGAACTTCCCTTGCCCGGAGTGCTGCGCATCCAGACCCGGCCGGAATGGGCCTCGACAATGGCCTTAACGGCAGCCAATCCGAGGCCAGAGCCCTGCACTGCCCTGCGTTCGTCATCTATACGGTAAAAATGGCTGAATATCTGGGCTTGATCCTGAACGCTTATTCCCGGCCCCTGATCCTGGATCTCCAGGATTACCTGATTCCGATCTTCCCGGAGGGACAGCTTTACTATACTGTTTTCATGAGAATATTTGATTGCATTGTCCAACAGGTTGGATATCACCCGGCTGATCTGCAATCTGTCCAATATCACAGGACCTGAAAGCTGCGATGGATCCAGGTGCAGCTCTATATTTTTTTTAGCTGCCTGGACTTCAAATCCGGTAACAATTTCCGTCAACAATTCTCCGAGATCACAGGGGCTGAGCTGCAGCTCAATCTGGCCGGATTCAATTCTGGCAATATCCAGAAACGAAAAAATATACTGCTCCAGGCGAGAGATTTCCTTGTGAATAGTCTCCAGGTAACTGGACTGCTTTTCATTAAGTGGCCCGGCTTTTTCATCTACAAGTCGATCCACAAAACCACCGATAATGGCTACCGGGGCCTTGAGATCATGGGTGAACAGGGAGATGAGATTGCGTTTGTGGGCCTCAAGCTGGTGGACATCCGTCGCATCCCTGAACACCTCAATACCGCAGATCAGTTGTCCGGAGTCATCAAGGATTGCCCGACTGGAAAAAATAATAGGAAGCTCCTCGTCCTCCCGAACCCGAATAAAGGCCTCACGGCCAAGACAGGGGGCACCGGTTTTTTCACTTTCCCGCAGAGGACAGTCGTTTTCACAGAGACTGGAGGAAAAGACCTCAGCACAGTTGCGGCCGAGAACCTCACTCCGTTTTCTACCGGTAATCTGTTCAGCTGCCGGATTAAACTCCACCACATTATGGTTCTCATCCACCACAAACAGGGCAACCGGTAAACCGGCAACAATCAGATCAGACAACTCCTGTTTATCCAACATATTCTGCTCCTGTATCAGAGGGCGCCAAGTGAAACTTCCTGCTGTTCATGAAACATCCGGGGAAAAAGGATAGTAAGAACCAGCCTGCCATCCATCTCCTCCTTTATCTCCAACTCAGCCTGATGCTCAGAGAGGATCTGCTGAACCAGCGTCAGTTCTGCCTGTGGATCAGGTTTATTCATCACTTCCATTATACCCTGGTTCTCAACTGTTTCCGGCTTCAGTCGGGCTGCAAAGGTGAGCAGGGGTTCCAGATTGCCGGCAAGACTTACAGTCAGTTCCTCTCCGACCTCCATCTTCAGGGTGAAATAACGGAGCACATGGACCAGGGCAACTTTCAGGATCTGCCGGTTGGCGTGAATTTCAACAGCCTCGGAGGGAATATCCAGCTGGACCTGAATATTCTTTTTCTGCAGGGTCGGGCAGGCCTGGAGAGCGTCCTGAAGTAATGCCGGCAGACTTTCACGGTCAAAGAGTGTTCTTCGCTCCGCAGCCATACGGTTAAACTGTTTGACCAGGTCTTCAATTTTATCAGCTTCCCTGGCAATCAGGTTGATTTTCTGCTGTTCCCGATCAGTCAAACTTTCTTTTTCCAGCAGTCGCCGGGCCATACCGCCTATCACGGTTGCCGGATTGCGAACCTGATCGGCAACGCGAAGCGACATCTCAATAATGGTTCGCTCACGGGCCAGTTGCTCCAGATCATTACTGAGCTGCAGCAACTCGTTATTGGACTGATCCAGCAGCCGATTCTTTTCTGTTTTTTCACGAAGCAGCCGAACTACTTCGTCATGTTTAGCCCGCAGATTTTCCAGGTATGACTCCTCAGTGTCGGCAAACAACTCCGTGCGGATGACAGAGAGACGGCTGAGAACATCTTTCCAGGCAATCCCGGACTTGATACTGCGACAGGTAACAATGATTTTTCTCCCCCGCGTACCCCCTTTAACCAGTACCGTATCAAACACCGATTGTAACCCGGGAAAGGGGTGAATGGACAGCAATGCCTCTTTATCAAGTGGACAGCGATCCCCTTTCAGACACCAGGAGTTGCCATGAAAAAGAAGTTCCACCCCACACTCTACCACCAGCAGCTGTTGGGGAAACAGTGAAATACGAGCCTTACCTCCTCCGTACTGGTGCAGGAGCAGACGGGCTGTTTCCGAAGCTCCAACCGCAAGACCGGTCATCTGCAGTACCGGTGCTCCAATGGCACGCATCAGTAACTTAACCTTTGAGCGTATCCGTGGAATATCCGCCTCTTTCTGGATAATCAGAGTCAGCACATGATGCGGTTGATCCATAATTATTTTCTCTGCCAGTTCCACACACAGAGTGCGGCATCATCATGGGCCTGCCGATAACGGGAAAACAGCATCTGAGTCAGCAGCACAGCATCAAGACGTGGCTGCTCCGCTGTTTCCTCGGCAGCAGCCTGCAGTTCCAGGAGCAAGGATGGTATCTGTTGTCGACCAAACCCGGAGATCCCGTCGGAATGCAGCATACAGGTGACTTTACCCAAAATTGTGTACACCGTATCAGGACCTTGAATCAACTGCCCGCCTTCCACGGCCATCGATAGCGGAGGGTGGACAGGCAGGTCGTCTATTACCAGGTGAACACCTATATTTCCAATTTTACAGCAGCGCAGTTCTGAAAGCAAACGATCAAAACGCATGACTAACACCGCAGTGGCCGGTTCAGCGGCAAATACCTCTGACAACGATTCCATAACATGATCCGGCGGCCAGATCATGTCAAGCCTTGCAAGCATCCGGCCGATCAGATCGGTTTCGCCTCCCCCTCTGCCCTTGCCGGGACTGTCCACCAGCACTATACGGAAAAACCTGCTGTCGCTGCTGATAAAAATACCGTCCCCGCAGGGACTGGTTTCCGATCGACCGCAGACAAGGGCAGCAACGTCCATATCATCCCCGGTAAAAAAAAGCGGCATCTGTTTCCGTGGCCAGCAGCGAGCTGCAAGTACCGTCCCCTTGCCCTGCCGGCCCAACTGTTCTGAACAGATAGAGCGAGGATCAGCTCCGGAACAGGAGGAAAACCTGTTCGCAAGCCGGGAAACCGAGGCAAGGCCGGCACCAAGACCGGTGGGAGAATGGTAACCTCCCCCGGGCCCCTGCAGGACTTCACTCACATTGCATATTCCCGGCCCGGTATCCAGAGAACAGATGGTCAGGACCGGGACCTGGTCGATCAACTGGCCGCTGATGCGAAGCATACCGCCGGAAGTTTTATGATCCAGATGATTATGGGCAAGTTCGCTGGCAATCAGGCGCACTTCGGCCCGCCGCTGATCGGCAAAACCCAGCTGCATGGCCTTTTCACCGGCACTGTGTCTGGCAAGGGCAACGTCTGCCTCGCTGCAGATGGTAAACTCACTACACAGGACCATGCTCTTCCCCTGATATATCGTTTTCCTGCAGTCGAAGCATGGCCTGCTCCACATCCAGGGCAAAAACAAGATCCGGAAACTTGATCCCGAAATCGAGCAGAACCATAACAACAGGAACCCTGAGTCCGGCAATAACCAGAGCTGCATCCTGCAGTTTAAGGGTTCGGGCAAGCTGCTGCAGATGATCTGCCAGAAAAGAGTCTATAACCTCCAGACTCTGCAGATCCACTATTACCCCGTGTAACTCATGGCTGCTCACTGTTTCACTGACCAGATCCAACAGAACACGTACCGAAGAGTCATCGATTTCCTCTTCAATGGAAACCAGCAGGATTCCGCTGAGGGAAAAAACTGAAAACGTCTCCACAACAGATCTATTTTTTATGCTCGGCGTGACTGCCGCCGACCTCAATGAGCGAAGCAACCCGGTTCATTCTCTCCTTACGTTCGGCTAGTTTTCCAATGGCGTAATGCAGTCCATCGGTCATCCTGGCCCGGACTATGATATTATCAAGATCAACATCACCTTCACTGATCACCCGGGCAATATGTGGTCCAACGCCGGTCAGGATGGTTTCACATCCCATGAGCCGGACAGCACCGGCGGTCTGGAGAACATGATTTGCAACCTCGCTGTCCACAGTGGGCACACCGGTAATATCGATTATTACAAAAGATGACCGGGTGTATTCGATGGACTCCAGCAGACGCTGCATGGCGGTATGGGCCCGATGGCTATCCAGGGTACCCACCAGGGGCAGGGCTACGATACCATCCCATACCTCAATAACCGGCGTGGATAATTCAAGAATCTCGTCCTGCAGATGACGAATATCCTCTTCTCGTTTTTTGAGCAGCTCCTCTTTCTGCTCCATGATAATATGGTCTTTTTCCAGTCGCTCGGAAATATTAATAAAGTTCTCCACGCAGCCGATAATTTCCCCCTTGAAATTACGCAGCGGTCGGCTGGTAAATTCGATGGGAATATCACTATCATTGATATGGAGCATGGTTTCGCCATGGTTGACCGTATTGTTGGCAGTGGCGAGTTTGCAGGTACACTGCTCTGTTCGACACATGGGGGTATCGAAAATATCATAGCATTTGCGATCAAAACAGTCCCCCGGACTCTTACCTACCATCTTGGCACCGGCCGAATTTATCATCAGGATATTGTTTTCCATATCAGTGACAAAAATGCCTGAAGTTATGGCATTAATAATTTCGGAGAGAAAACCTTCATCCAGGTCGATTTCTGATATATCTTTCATAGGTTACTCCTTTTGTTGAAACCACGAAATAGACGATGTTACGATGACGACATATTAGTTTTTACCGCAGAGACAAAGAGTCAGCGCTACACTCCTCCTTACCTCTTCATCTATTTCGCAGTTTCTCAGCTTAAATACTGTCCACTGCCGCAAACTCCGGTTCATGGAGCGGTATAATATAATCCGCCATGTCGCGGACCTTGAGCATCATGTTATAGGAATCGTAACTGTTGATGTTGGTACCCGGCGGGATAACCTCCATTTCCATGGCCCTGATCTGAATGGGCGGTTCAAAGTTTTCCCTGATCACGCAGAACCCGGTAATGGCGGTTTTGCCGCGGGCAGTGTCAATAAAGACGGTCATACCACCCGGGGTATGGGCCGGAGTGTGCATAACCGAGATGCCCGGAAACAACTCCTGATCGCCTGTAACCACCTCTATCTGGTTTGCCTCCCGGATCTCAAAAATAAAATCCTCCACATAGCGGTAGTCCAGAGGATGCGGATTACTTATGGTTTCAAGTTCCTTTTCATGGATATAAAACACGGCATTGCTGCATTTGTAATCGTTTTCACAGTGATCCGAATGCAGATGGGTATGGATGACCACGTCGATATCTTCTCCCTTCAGCCCATGGCGGGCAAGCCCTTCCTCAAAGGTGTAGATCCTGCCGCCGATCGCCTGCTCCCGGTCATCTGAAATAACAGGATGCATCTCACCGGTATCAATCAAAATCCGCTTATCACCGCCTTCGATATACCAGCAGTATATAGGGATAGTATAGGAAGTGCCGTAGTCATACTGGTAAGTCATCATCCCCTTGTCAAAGACCTTGCTGCCCATGACAATGGGATGAATAGTATAGGTGGACATGGTTTCCTCCTGGGCAAAGATTAAGATGTTGCGCAGGAAAGCGAGCTACCGTTTGCCTGCGCAACAACTTAGGGTGCAATCAAAAACAACTTCACATTCTGAGTAGACACTGCAACATATATTTGGTCGATCTTCAATCGCGAAATCCTCAACGTAGCCCTGCTACGCCTGCGGTTTCACTCAATCAGATCGACCAAATATATGTCACCTTGTCGACACATTTCTCCGAAGTTATTTTTGATTGAACCCTTAGTTCTTCAGGTGCGGTGAAACCATTTTTCAATCTCCTGCCGGTTAAATGTCTTGATCACGGGTCTGCCGTGGGGACAGTGAGAGAATACCTCACTGTTCTCCATCTGCTGCAGGAGTTCAAGCATTTCTTTGGGCTGCAGCCGATTACCGGCCTTGATTGCCGCCTTGCAGGCCATGGATGCCAACAAATTATCAATATATTCCGGTACCACCCCGGATACCCCTGTTGAGGACCTGTTACGCAGCCCGTCAAGAACATCGGTTAAAACATCCTGCGGTGCCAGGCGGCTGACCAGGGCTGGAACCGCGTTGATCACCCAGGTTGAATCGCCAAAATATTCCACCTGCAGGCCAAGTGCAGCCACAGCTTCAACCTCTTTCTCCATCACCTCGGCGTGATCAGGTCCAAGCTCAATGGTAACCGGAAACATCAGGGTCTGGCGGGGTATCTTCTGCTGCTCGAAACCGCGACGAAGACGCTGATACAAAATACGTTCGTGGGCTGCATGCTGATCAATAATCACCAGTTGAGAGTCATGTTCACAGAGCAGGTAGAGCTGCTGAAACTGGCCGATCAGATTCAGGCCGGCAAACTCCGTTTGTTTTGTCGACCGGTCAGATACAGAGTCAGCCGTCATGACCGGCCGTGGCAGCACAGGAGTATCCACGGGGACACGACCGGGAGAGGATCCCATGGTTTGGGTGGAAGGCCGGTGAGTTACCGGCTCAAGGGGAATCGTCTGCCGCTGTACCACTGGTTCCGAGGTGAACTCATTTACCGGCGGCGCTCTATTTTCCCCTACTTCAGCCTCTCCATCGTGTTCCGGCAGGGCAAACAGATCCGAGCGAACCTGATCCTGATACCGTTGAATTGCCCGGGCAACCGAACCGACCAGAAAACGGTGTACTGCCTGTGCGTTGCGAAAGCGGATCTCCAGCTTGGCCGGATGAACATTAACATCAACAAGTTCCGGCGAGAGTTCCAGCAACAACGCACCGGCAGGCTGAGAGCCCTTCATGAGAAATCCCTGCAGTCCCTCCATAACCGCATGCCGGATCATCCGATCCTGCACAGGACGGGAATTCACAAAAATGCGCAATCGCGATGACTGAGCAGCGTCCGGCAGGAGCAGATACCCGTTAACCCGGAGGAAGTCATCACCCTCGGATGCAGCCTGCACCGGCAGCAGGGCTTCGGTATAGCCAAACACGTCCCGTACCCGCTGCTCACAATCAGTCGCGGGAAAATCAAAGGCCTTGCGCCCCTCTATCTGCAGGGAAAAGGCCACCCGGGGATGGGCCAGGGACTGACTGCGGACGACCTCATCAATATGAGAGAGTTCGGTGCGTCTGGTCTTGAGAAATTTTTTGCGGGCAGGCAGGTTACCGAACAGGCTGCGCACCTCGATACTTGTTCCGCGGGCACAGCCGTCTTCATGAACCCCGTGCAGAACCCCGTAACGGATGTCGGCCCGGGTACCTGTTGCAGCATCCCGGGTTCGGGAGAGAATGGTCATTCTTGATACTGATCCGATACTAGGCAGGGCCTCACCCCTGAATCCCAGAGTGGCAATGGCTGCCAACCGGCTTTCATCGGTGAGCTTTGAGGTGGCATGTCGTTCCAGGGAGAGCAGGACGTCATCACCGTCCATGCCCAGCCCGTTATCCACCACTCGAATCAGCCGGGTGCCGCCGCCCTCAATCTGAACATCCACCCGATCTGCTCCGGAATCCAGTGAATTTTCCAGCAACTCCTTCACCACCGAGGCAGGACGTTCCACCACCTCTCCGGCAGCAATCTGGTTGGCAAGATGTTCAGAGAGAATTCTAATTTGCGACATAGTGTTTTATTGAGATAGAAAATAGCAGACAGAGATGGACTGAAAAACTGTCAACAGTATATACCTTCAGACTTCTTGACCTGGATCTTGTACCCTTTCACGTCTGTTTACAATTATCCCTATAATAACAGCCTGATATACTTTCCTCCTTCAGCAAACATCTTGCTTGCCAACGGAAAATAAAAATGGCACCTTTCTCTATAAAAATGCAAAAAAGAAAAAGAGGAGGAAGGTACCATCGCTCAGCAGATATTACCATTTTTAACTCCCGGTGCAACAGCAATAAATCAATTGATCAGTGTTGTCTGTGAAGAGAAGATCTGGACATATTACCAAGTGGAGGGCTACCTGTATATATGGGCTTAACCCCATGAATACATGATCTGGTCTAAGACCCCGGTGGTGTCCTGATCGCTCATTTGTCGCTTTCCGGACTGCTGCCTTCCGACCACTCCAAGCCGTCGGCTTTCTCCCTATGTTTCTGGATTATCCAATGACCACAACTATACATATTTCGGGGCTCAATACAGACCCTGCCTTCTTGATCCACCTGGCTTCGGACTCCCGTCACCGGGGTTGCCCTCAGGCTTCACTACTGCCCTGCTGGTTAGGCTTTAGGCAGGAGGGACTTGGTCGTACTGACCGCACCCACTGGGTAACATTAACCAATTTCATCCCATGTTGTGGGAATCCCGAGGTTCCGAGCTTATCTCGGCACGAGGCATGATTTGTTAGACACGGAATTGTCTAAGGAGGATCGCAATTCTATCCGGCAGCATGAACGAACAGGTCGGCCCCATGGGGAGCGAGGACTTTTTAAGCAGCCTTGAACAGATGACGGGCAGAGTGTTGAAGAGACAAAAGCCCGGTCCCCAAAAGAGTAAATAAGTATAGTGTCCCCGGAACTCCCTTATTGGTTATACCTTTTTATGCGATTTCAACAAGATACGATGCGATCGGGCACGCTGTTAAAACCAATTTGTTTTTCTTTGCATTACCTTCTTTCGAGTTAGACAAGAGCATCCAAGCCTTTCCTTTCAATAATATCCAATAGTTTTTTAGATGCTCCTGCCGGTTTTTTATGACCTTGTTCCCATTTTTGAACAGTTGAAGGACTGATGTTAAAAATACTGGCAAGAGCAGCTTGACTCAAACGGAACTTTTTTCGGATTGAGACAATTTTTTCAGGTGAAAAATCGTTTATCTCGGGTAGACACAAATTATCGATGTTTCTCATTGTTATATCATCCACCAAACCGCTCGCATGTAAATCTTTGACGGTGTTCCTGACTGACTTGACGATAGATTCTCTCATGATTTCACCTCTAATAAATCACCGTTTTCTATGGCTACTTGGAGTGACTTGCCGGAAAAACGCAAAAGGATTTTGGCAAATTCCTTGAACAATAACAATTCTTTCCTCGACAGGTTTGCCTTTTCATTTTTGGCAAATCCATGAATGAATATTGCTCTATCACCTTTTTTGTAAACGATGATAGTTCTGCCACTGCTGCTTTTACCCTGTCTAGGAAACCTGATGCGTTTTTTATAGAGAGAGCCTCCCAAGTTTGCGTCATAATTTCCTAGTGCCAATTCATTAAGCGTTGTATCCAGTGCGCCATTTGGAATTTTTTGTTTTCTTACCCATTTGGCGAATTGTTTTGTCATAAGCTGTTGCATGTTAATACCATATCACCAAGTGATACGATTAACAATACAGAAATCTTCTTTTTCTATCTATTAATCATTATTGGTAATCGAGGTAGAACTGCCGGTTACCCGGCAGCCCCCTTACAGATCCCTGCGTGCGGTTTTCCCGCACAAGGCTCTTCGATATTGCTCGCTTCGTACAAAAGCAACTTTGCTATTCCCCGCAGTGAGGTTTGCATATGTTTATCAGCCTGTCGTATC
>WFRY01000298.1 GCA_015486315.1 Desulfobulbaceae bacterium | reverse complement strand
GTCATAGGGTTACTCTTTTTTCAGTTCTCCGACCATCCATGTATGAGTCTGTTGATTTAATAGGATTTTCGTTCGAGATCAAGGCATACGAAAAAATTTACCGCAGGCATATAGCTGATATTCCGAGGATAAATTTTTTCGTATAACACAGAGATCGGGCGCAAATACATTAAATCAACGGGCTCATGTATATCGGGGGAATTGAGCGCGTACAACAGGGTGTTCATGGAGCGCTTACCTCAGCTGAATACATTCTGTCATCATATCACCAGGCATGGTTCTGGACCTTTTGTGTAATCTGGAATATCTTATCAGTTTTCATAAAAAAAACAATTATGTTTCAACCCTGGTGATACCATGCTCCTTGCAGTTGATGTAGGTAACTCACATACCGTAAGCGGCGTCTTTTCCGGTCAAACCCTTATCCATCAATGGCGCCTGAAGTCGGACCGGGACAGAACGGCCGACGAACTGGCCATCCGCTATTACTCCCTCTTTCAGATGGACGGGATTGATAAGGAGAACATAACCGGTTTTATTATCGGATCCGTAGTTCCTACGCTGGAGACAAGCTGGCTGGATTTTGCAGCAAAATATCTTAACCGTTGTACCATCCCGCCCATGTCGGTTTCCCACAAAACCGACACCGGTATCACCGTTACAACAAAAAATCCTTCCGAGGTGGGGGCTGACCGGATTATTAATGCCGTTGCCGCCTGGAACCGATATAAAACAGCGTTGCTGGTTATTGATTTTGGTACAGCCATTACCTTTGACTGTGTCAGCCGCCGGGGAGAGTATATCGGCGGGACTATTCATCCCGGAATAGGTATTTCCCTTGATGCCCTTGCCGGCAGAACCGCCAAACTTCCCCGAATTGATATTGATACAACGCCTGAATCAGTTATCGGCAACACCACTGTTGCAGCCATTCGCTCCGGCATACTGCATGGATTCGGCGGCATGATCGACCGGATGGTCAGCCTGCTCGGCAAAGAAATGATAACTGCAGATGAAGAGATAAACATCATTGCCACCGGCGGCATGGCCGAGCTCATTGCCCCGTACAGTTCCTCGCTGAATACCATTGATCCCCTGCTGACGTTAACCGGCCTGCGTTTAATCCATGAACGAAACCGCGCGTAAATATTCGGGGAGCACCCCCTTCAACCCGAGGCATATCCTGGCCGGGGGTCTGCATCCCGGTGACACCATCGGCGTCTTTCATCCGGCCGGGCCGATACGGAATCCGGCTGCATTTGAAACCGGCCTGCAGATACTGCGTGAACTCGGCCTGCAGATTCGTCATCACTCTCCGGACAACAGCGGACCTGACTACCTCGCTGCCGGTGATAAACAACGTGTCCGCGAACTGCATGCCTTATGGGCAGATGAAGAGGTAAAGGGATTGATCGCCGCCCGTGGCGGATATGGCTGTCTCCGCCTGACAGGGCAGCTGGACCTTGATTATATCCGCAGGCATCCAAAATGGCTGATAGGATTCAGTGACCTCACCGTTCTGCTCAATGGCATCTCTGCCAAAACCGGACTGATCACCATGCACGGTCCGGTTGTATCGTCCCTGCCCCGTCTTGACAGCCGATCCATGGATAGCTTCAGAGAACAACTTGGCGGAACATTTACTCAATATTCCAGGATACCGGGTCTGGAAATCCTGCGCAGCGGTACAGGAGAGGGACATCTTACAGGTGGAAACCTGACCACCCTTACCCACTTGATCGGAACCCCATGGCAACCCGTGTTTGCCGGCAGTATCCTGTTTCTTGAAGACACGGCAGAACCTGCGTACAAACTGGACAGAATGTTGACCCACCTCTCCTGCTGTGGACTTCTCGCCAATATATCCGGCTTGATTCTGGGTGCATTTGACCCCGGCCATGATGACCGGCTGGAGACCATCCGTTTAAATGAGCACATCCGGGAACGGGTGCTGGAACTGACCGCATTGAGCAACTATCCGATCTGGGGCGGATTTCCCGTGGGACATCAGAGACAAAATCATCCCCTGCCTGTAGGTATGGACGCTGTAATGGACAGTGCAGCCGGACGGTTGACATTCATCACTGACAACTGCCGGCAAGGTCATGTTTAAAGTAAGCGCTCCATGAACACCCTGCTGCACGCGCTCAAGTCCCCAGATATACAGGGGTATTATCAGGGGCCTTGATCACGCACAGCAGGGTGTTCCTGAAACGCTTACATTCCGAGGTGTTATCATGTCAAGAGTGTGGTTAATGAAACACTTACTGTTTAAACGCCATTTAAAGACATTTACTCTGGTCCTGTTCATGCTCCTTGGCTACGGACTCAGCCTGTTGCCGCTTCTGCTGGTCCGGCCTCATCTTCAGTTCCAGATTTTTCTCAGTGCATTCTTGATATGGTTGCTTCTTTTTGTCGTATCCCTGCCCTTTATCCTGCGTGTAATTATCCGCAAGGCCTGGTTTTTCAGAGGGACCGGGGAACCGGTTACCAGGGAACAGCTTGAGTCCACGCTTATGGAAATCAACGACTTCAACGCTCCTGTTTTTGTCCGTAAAAAACGCGGTAAGCTGTTATTCAGCTGGCGTTGTTCCGATCCGCAATGGGGTGAACGAATGGCACTTCAAGGAATCAAAAAAAATTATGAACTGCGGCTGATACTTGATCAAACCACCAAAACCGTAAGCATGCTCGACCGGGTACGATCAGTTGATTTTACTCTTTGCCCGGTCAAGATAAAATTCGGTCTTTTTGCAAACACAAAATTTTTCTGCGGTGTCAAGACCGGAACAGAGTGGAGTGTGCAGAACTTTAAAAATTCCAGCGCCGATTCCTATCAATTTAAACCACAGGAAATAAAATCGCCTGTGTTCAACACCATCAGAGCAAACGGCTGGAATATCAGGTTTGATCTTTTTTAATACGGTCGACCCGGGCACAGTTTCCCCCTGGGCCTGTAACGCAAAATCCATAAAGGTACTGCTTACAAGACAGCACCTTTATGGAGAATAAAGGGCATATCAGCCGGCACAATCGCCGGTACCCGGACCGTTTCCTGTGCCGTCGTGGGGACCGTCCCCTCCGTTACCGGTGCCGTCACCCGGACCATGACCACCCTGTCCGCCACCGTTGCCTGAACCGTCACCCGGGCCGTGACCTCCATTGCCGTTCCCGCCACGGGCCAGCAACTGTCCATGGGAAAGGGTATAACCAAATGCATCCAGGCAGTCTCCGGTACCAGGGCCATAGCCTGTACCATCCTGCGGGCCGTCACCTGTACCTGTTCCGTCTCCCGGTCCATGGCCATTACCTGCCATAACCGGAACCGCCAATATCAAAACCGTTGCCGCCATGAGAAATATTTTTACAACTTTTGCTGTGCGCTGCATGTACAACCTCCGTTACATAGTATACGGGCCATGGGAAACAGACCACCTGATTCCCATATTGAAGACCCGTTGAGAGAACTTGTACTGTCAACGAAGCAGATCAAAAAAGGTTACATCTTTTATTCAATTATTTGTAACTGTTCAGGAGCACCTTATCTTCGCCCATTTAAGCCTGCTCGAGTAACACAAGTACGCTTCACAGTCTTAAATGAACAAATCTAAGGCCCTCCTGAACAGTTACAGGACGGTGGTTTTGCAAGTTTTCTGCACCCACCTGAATAGTT
>WFRY01000297.1 GCA_015486315.1 Desulfobulbaceae bacterium | reverse complement strand
GTCAATGGCGACATGTTCCACAGCCCCGGTATCGGCCCGCATTCCCATTTTTGCCACCCCGCCCTCAAGGGCCGGACCAGCCGCACCGGCACAGGCAATCAGCCACTCCCTGTTCCCCAGCACCACTTCTGCATTGGTTCCCACATCAATGAGCATACAGGTCTGCTCTGCCTGATCAAGGCCGGAAGCAAGAATACCGGAAATAAGATCACCACCGAAATAGCTGCCGATACTGGGGAGTATCCAGACCGATGCCCGGGGATGAATATTCAGATTAAGCTCACAGGCGGGAAAGGGATCCGGAGCATTCACGAGGGGAATATAGGGCTCCCTGCAGATATGATAAGGACTGAGCCCCAGCAACAGGTGGATCATGGTCGTATTACCGGACACGGACAGGGCCCTGATGGTGTCTGCTGTTATCCCTGCCATAGTAGATAGCTTTCCGGCAAGCTCATTGATTGCGGCAAGAACAGCGTCCTGCAATGCCTGCAATCCCTGTTGGTCGCCATCTCTTTTCTCTGCAAAATGGATTCGGCTCAGGATATCCGCACCAAACCGAATCTGCCTGTTGACTGCATGTCCATGGCCAAGGGTTGAACCGGAGAGCAGGTCAACCAGGACGGCCTCAAGATGGGTTGTCCCCAGATCCAGGGCTATTGCCGGCAGTGTTTCGGGTTTCTGCGGTAAAAAATCGACAATGTCGATCTGCCAGGGCAGAACATTCAAGACACAATACCCCTTAAAGCCCCCTTCTCTGAAAGCTGCAGCAACAGCAGCCATAGAATTATAGGGAATGCACAGGCTCCGGTCCGCCATGTTTTCAGGCAGCAATGGTGTCAATGCGGCCTTTAAACGGTCAAGATCGGCAGTGTTGTCCTGCAGGCTCGGTGGGGCAGCTTCCACCCCAATGACGGTTGCCAGGGCAAGGCTTTTCACTCCAGAAATCACTCCTTTTATGCAATCCCAGGGGAGATTTTCTCTTCCCCCTTGCTGATACCTGACCAATGTCATTATCTTAAGGGGCAATCAACAATAACTTCACATTCTGAGTAGGCACTCAACATATCTTCGACCGATCTGCAATCGCGAAATCTTAGACGTAGACCTGCTACGCCTGGGGTTTCACACAATCAGATCAAGCAAATATAAGTCACATTGCCTACACATCTCAACGAAGTTATTTTTGATCAAGCCCTTAAATGACACTGAACTCTTGACTGGACAACCTGCAAAGGGTACTACATGCGCGTACTGCAGACAATATGTAACATGAAAGGGACCCTTGAAAAATTATCTTTTCGACCAATCTCTGCGTTATGCGGTCATTCCGCACCGCTGAACGAACGTCCTGATTTGTCAAGGCCTCCTCAAATCAAAAGCCAGGATGTTCGCGCCACCGGGCATCCATAGTCGCCTATCTTCATCTTTTATTGCCAGTGAACCTCCTGAATCGCTACATTCTGCTTCAGTTCATCAAGAATATTTTGATGCTCATCCTGTGCTTTCTGGCCATTTATATTCTTATCGATTTTTTTGAAAAAATTGATAACTTCATGGAAAAGGGAAAATCCATGGGGCTGGTACTTAAATTTTTCGTGCTCAACGTCCCGTTTATTATCGAGCAGATGGGACCTGTCTGCATCCTGCTTGCCGGTGTTGTCACCCTGGGCATCTTGAATCACTCCAATGAACTTGTCGCCCTCAAGGCATGCGGAATTCCCTTAAAAAAAATCACAGGCCCGATCATTGCCGCAGGTATAGTCGCCACCCTGCTCCAGCTGACCATGTCTCAATTTGTCCTGCCCAAAACCGTTGCCCGGACAAACGAGATCTGGAACAAAGAGGTCAAGGGACGGGTTCCACTGGGTATTTACCGCAATGGCCGCTATTATTACCGGGGAATTGACGGCTTTTATTCCTTTGCCAGACCAGACCCGCATAAAAATGAATTTCTTTTCTTTTCCTACACCACCTGGGACAGTGAATATCAACTCAATTCTCTTATCGCCGCTCAAACTGCCGTCTGGGAAAATGGAATCTGGACCCTCTATGATGGACAGGTGCAGACTGCGATTCCGGATCAGCAATTCTTAAGCGAGGTCTTTACCCGGCGTGACTTCGGTTTTACTGAAAAACCGGCCGACTTCTTTGTCCCGGAATACCGGTCAAAAGAGCTCTCACTGGTGGGACTGTACCGGGATGCACTGCATAAAAATTCACCTGAAGAGAAAAATATTGCCTGGGCTGATTTTTTAGGCCGCATCTCCTATATCCTGCTCGGCATTCCGCTGCTCCTGCTCGGCCTGCCCCTGCTCCTCATGGTGTACCGAAAATGGGGTCACGATCTTTCCCTTGCCATACCGGTAAGCTGCGGCATGGCCTTTGCCTGCTGGGGAATATGGGGAACGCTGCAGTCACTGGCCCGGGCAGGATACATGAATCCGCTCTTTGCCGCTCTGGCCGTGCATCTGCTGGTCGGCTCACTGGGTCTGTTTCTGCTGCTTAGAGAAGATTCGTAAGCTCCCTGCCGACGCAGCCCAACTCAGCGAAGTAACGAACAATGAACAGAAAAATCGGCATAGTCGGCATCCCACCGTTGGCGGTAATTGCCAAAATCAATGCTGACCGGGACACTGTTGTTGATCTGGATGAACCCAAGCTGAAACTTTCCATTGATCTATCGTCCAAATACCTGCCCCGCGTCTACTGTGCTGTTTTACGGACAGTGGTGCTCAATGCCATGCACCTTGATCTTGAGCGGATCTATATTGATGTCGGCCCGGGCAAGTGTGACTGCGCCCTGCATGTCGCGACAATTCTGACAGACAGCCTTGAGATCCCTGTAACGCCCACTCGCAACATGGACATGAAGGATTTCGGCACCCCCATCTGCCGCAGCAGCCTGCCTCTGCTTGATAAACTGTTGTTGATAACCAGAGGAGTGCAGTTCGAAAGACCGTCCGCACCGCAGGAATCCTGTCCGGCAACCGCCGGCTTCTGGGGAGTGCCGCCCCGGGATTTCTCCATCCTCTCCCTGTTTCCCGACACTACCCATGTCTACGGCTGGACCAGGTGTATGGAGAATAAAACCCCAGCCAATCTGCAACTGGAATCATACTGTAACCCGGACATTCCCACGGTCTTTTTTGCCCAGTCCTTTTGTGCCAAGACGGCACTGGCCAGGCACCTGGCCGACCAACATCCACGAGCCCTGTACCTGGACTGTGATGTCAACGCCGGTTCAAGCGCCCGAGCCAAAATAGAGGCCTTTTTAGAGCTCTCCGGAGTTCAGACAGCCGCCCGGGGAGAGTATCATGCTCCTCGCTGATTTCGGCACCTCATACTGCAAACTGCTGCAGACAACCATCGGCGCAGAACCGAAAATTATGCCGACCCGGGATTTGGCCAGAGATTTCAGTGCCGATCTTGCCACCGGCCATAATGCGGAACGACGCAGCAAACAGTCCATCAACGAACTGACGGCTCTTGCACGCGGCGGGAAACGATTAATTGATGAACCGGATTTCGTTCTGCTCGACTGCGGCAGCAGAGACATCAAATTTATCCGCTACGAAAACTTCAAAGTAGTGGACATGGGATGGAATGCGGAATGCGGGGCATCCATGGGCTTTACCATCGAGCTGCTCTCCAGATATTACGACATAGATTATACAGCGGTCCCGGTACCGGAAAGTGGATTTTCCATTACCTGCGGTGTGTTGGGCATGAGCCATATCTTTGATGCCGTGGTATCAGGCACCTCGGAAACCGAGGCCGTGGCCAAATTTGTCCGCGGCATTGCCCGCAATGCCTGGCGTTTTGCCGGTACCCCCGACAGACTGTATCTCTCTGGCGGCCTCTGCGACAACCCGCTGTTTACCGGTAGTTTCCCCTGCAATATCATACCACTTGGCAGGTTTGTCCTGTTGGAGGGGTTACAGGAGCATCTTGCATCAAGGCTATAGACAGCAGGAAAATATTGGTGTTGCCGGCTGTTACAAATAAACCGACTACCTGCAAAATAAAAAGGGCCGAATCCTGAAGGATTCGGCCCGGGTGCTTATTTTTTCTTTTTACCTTTCTTTTTGTCTTTCTTTTTGCTCTTCTTATCTTTTTTCTTACCGGACTTCTTCTTGCTCAACGCCTTTTCAGCCTTCTTTTTGGCTTTTTTCTTGTCTTCTTTTTTCTTACCCATTTCAGACCTCTCTCCATCGAGTTGACACTGTTCTCTGACCGGCAGAGGACAGCGGCTGCAATGTTTGCCCTTTTTACGGAACTTACCGCAGCATTTTGGTTTCAGTTTCTTTCTTTTTTTCTTCTTCCTGCTACTCTTACCCATGGTTCACCCCGGGAAAACCGGGACACCCATCAGGACGTCCCGGTAAAGGTACTCAAAGGTTGGTCCCTATTTCTTTTCCGATTTTGTGTCCTGCTTCTTTTTGTCCCCGTCCTTTGTAACATCAAGGAGCTCGACTTCAAAAATCAGCATGGAACCCGGCTCAATCACGGGAGGAGCACCGCGGTCGCCATAGGCAAGCTCGGACGGAATATACAGCTCATAGGTGCTGCCGACATTCATCAACTGCAGCGCCTCGGTCCAGCCGGGGATAACCTGATCGACCTGAAATTCAGCTGCCTGATTTCTCTTGTATGAACTGTCAAACTCGGTTCCGTTGAGTAAGGTCCCCTTGTAGTTTACTTTAACCTTATCGGATTTAACAGGCTTAACTCCCTTACCCTCCTTGATAACTTTATACTGGAGGCCGGAATCAGTGGTTTTAACCCCTTCCTTGCCCTTGTTCTCATCCAGAAATTTTTTGGCTGCCTCTTTATTGGCCGCCGTCATCTCCATTACCTGTTTGACCTGTTTTTCCTGCTGGCGGGTAGCGAATTTCTGCTGAACCTGGGCGGCCTCTTCAGCCGTCATCAGGGTTTTGTTGCCATGATAGGTATCATCGATTCCCTTCTGAATAGCGGCAAGATCAAAATCTTCACCCAGACTTTTAAAATAAGCACCAAGATCCAGGCCAAGCGCATAGCTGAGTTTCTGGGTCTCGGTTTTCAATTCAAATCCCTTGTCGGCCGCCGTTGCCGGACCGGCAATTATCAGGACGGCTAATAATGCATAAACTGCTGATTTCATACATTCTCCTTATAACATGTTGTAATAGAATAAATAGTAAACACAGTCAGTAACCAATGGCGACAACAGACAAAAGTACCATTTAAGCCTCTTTATATGCCATTGCTGACTGGCTATAAATAACGCTTAAAACCGGCTTTTGCCCAACCCTCAACATAGAGTTACTGCTTAACCATAAACATCAAACACTCACATTGTAGCACAAAAGTGCATTTTGTTAAAAAAAATAAACCTTTTAAAGAATAACCAGGGTAATTCCGGGATTAGAACGATTTAAATCCCGGTGACTGCGCAAAAACGGAAAACGGTGTAACAGCCGACGACTGAAATTGGAGCGGGTGCTGAACTCTTCCCCGGCCACCAGATCGTTAATTGCGCCCCTGTGTTTCAAATACTGTAACTGGGCCCGAACCTCCTGCCTGATGGCTCCACCCCGACCGCTTGATCCATAACCGTGAATCAGCGTCAAGACGCGGCAATGTTCCAGTCCGGCCTGCTCAATCTCCCTGCCCAGACGCGTCAGGGCCTCGCCGACCAGAGGCATGCCCCGCTCAAGATTAACCGTCTTCTGCTGCGGCCCATGTACTCCGGAAGACACCTCCACAGCAGCATCACAATAGGGACACTGTGCTGATGCAACCTCTATTTCGTTGCCGCAGACTTCGCAGCACATCCTGGTAACCATTGAATCAACGCCTGCGGACCTCGATCATCTCCGGCATCTGCTGCAGATGCTGCTGCAACACCTGCAGATGCTGCAGATCCGTAACCTCCAGAACAATATTGAATTCGGCAATACTTTCCGCATTCGTCCTGGCATTAAACTCTATAATATCAGCGTCATCACTTGAAATAACGGCACTGATCTCAGTGAGTAAATTCTTCTTATCCTCTGCCCGCAGGAGCAGTTCCGTACGATGCCTGGTTTTAATGGCTCCGGACCAGCTCACCTCAATCCAGCGCTGGGGATCGGTGCTGCGTAAGTTCGGACAATTTGCCTTATGGATGGAAATGCCGCTGCCCATGGTGATAAACCCTATTATATCATCACCGGGAACAGGCTTGCAGCACTGGCTGATCTTGACCATCATGTCATCCACACCATCGATATCAATGGCCTCTCTTCCCGAGGAAATAGCCCTGTTCTGCTCGGCCCTGGCCTTTCGTTCCAGTAACTCGGCCTCCCGCCGCTTTTCATCTTCACGACGAAACTCTTCCGGAGACAGGGCACGTTCAAGATGATGGACTGTGATCGCTCCCGAACCGACCTTGGACAGCATGTCATCAAGGGAATTACAACGCAATTTCTTCAACAGCAGCCGAATGTGTCCACTCTTGATCAGTTTTTTCAGACTGACGTCAAGCCGTCTCAGCTCCCGCTCGCATATCTCGCGGCCCAGTTTAAGCGATTTTTCCTTTTCTTCCCGCCGCAGCCAGTGCCTGATTCTGGCCCGGGCACGGCTGGTCTTTACCAGTTGCAGCCAGGCACGCTTGGGATGCTGATTTTTAGAGGTAATAATCTTGGCAATATCACCATTTTGCAGCTCGTATTTAAGCTGTACCAGCTGGCCGTTAACTTTGGCACCGACACAACTGTCCCCCACTGCCGTATGGATGGCATAGGCAAAATCAATGGGGGTAGAGCCCCGGGGAAGTTCCCGCACCTCGCCGGTGGGAGTCAGGGCATAAATATCAGGGTCATACAGTTCACCCCGAACCGACTCCAGAAACTCACTGGGATCTTCAACTTCCTGCAACCCCTGAACCAGTTTTTTCAGATCGCGGAACAGGCGCGCATCATTGCCCGTTATCTTCTGCCCCTCCTTATATGCCCAGTGCGCAGCAACACCTTCCTGGGCGACCCGGTCCATCTCCTCGGTGCGAATCTGGATCTCTATGAAATGACCGCGGGGACCCGATACCGTTGTATGGAGAGACTGGTAGTTATTGGACTTGGGAGCGGAGACAAAATCTTTTATTCGGCCCGGAACCGGTGTCCATTGACCATGTACGGTTCCCAGTGCCTCATAGCACTGTTTAACGGTCTGGACAATAATACGAAAGGCCACCTTGTCATACACACGCTCCAGGGGAATATTCTGCGACACCAGTTTTTTATAAATGGAGTACAGGTGCTTGGGGCGACCTAAAATACGAATTGGTTCGACATTATTTTTCTTCAGTTCTTCATGCAGGATCTCGATAACCTCTTCGACATAGGCCTCCCGCTCGGCCAGACTACTTTCCAGGTGCCTGGTCAGGTCATCATATTCAACCGGAAAAAGATACTGAAAAGACAGGTCCTCAAGTTCCCGCTTCAGCCAGTCAATACCAAGACGACTGGCAAGAGGAGCATACAGGTCCATGGTCTCCCTGGCAATCTGGCGTCGCCGCTTTTCAGGGAGGGACTGCAGGGTAACCATGTCCTGAAGCCTGTCGGCAAGCTTAACCAGCAGAACCCGGATATCCGCTCCCATGGCCAGAAACAACTTACGGATATTCTCTGCCTGATGGGCCAGTTTTGAGTCGTAATAGACCTTGGTAATTCTGGTATTCCCATCAACAATATTGGCCACATCATGACCAAAACGATTTTCCAGCTCAGCAAACGTCGCTACATCTTCCTTGAGCACACCGTGAAGCATCCCGGAAACAACGGTATCCAGGTCGAGCTTCATGGAGGCAAGAGTGGCGGCAACATCAAGGAGATGCTGAATATAAGGTTCGCCCGAGGAATGCAGATGATCCCTGTGACGCTCACAGACAAATACATATGCATCTTCAAGCGGCTGAAGATCGACCCCGTGCAGATAGCTCCGGGTTATGGCAAGAAGTCCGTTAAAATCAGACATTTTTATTACAAATCAACTTTCTCGGTAGACTGCATTTCCGCCCGAACCATTGCAGCAATCTCAACGGCAGCCTGGTCATAGGCAATGGTTGAGGTGTCGCCGCTTCGACGCAGCCGCAACTCCACCAGCCCCTCTTTTTCCCAGGTTTTGCCCACGGTGACCCGGTAGGGAATACCAAGCAGGTCGGCATCCTTGAACTTTGAACCGGGCCGCTCATCCCGGTCATCGTAGAGCACATCCAGGCCTGCAGCCTGCAGATCCATGTACAGTTTTTCAGCAGCAGCCGTGGTCTCCTCGTTTTTCAGGCTCAGATTAAGAACAATGATCTGCACCGGTGCCAGCGGCAGGGGAAAAACAATACCGTTTTTATCATGATTCTGTTCAATGGCGGCAGCCACCACCCGGCTGACTCCAATGCCGTAACACCCCATCACAAAAGGCTGCTGGCACCCCTCTTTATCCTGAAAGGTGGCAGCAAGGGCCTGTGAATAGTTGGTACCGAGTTTAAAAATATGGCCGACCTCAATCCCCTCTGTCAGCTCCAGGGTACCGCCGCAGAGCGGGCATGGATCCTCAACGGTGATCTGGCGGAGATCGCCGGTCATGGCAGGCGTAAAATCTCGTCCCGGATTGACACCGGTCAGATGGTGCCCCTTTTCACAGGCCCCGGCAACAGCATTGACCATCTGCATCACTTCCTGGTCGGCAATCAGTTTGATGGGAATAGCAACAGGGCCGATATAGCCGACAGGCAGTTTTGTCAACTTCCAGACCGCATCATCTTCCGCCAGTTCAACATCCGCTGCATGCAACAGGTTCTTCAGTTTAACGGACTGCACTTCCCGGTCTCCGCGGACCAGCACCGCTACCGGCTCTCCATCTGCGAGATAGATCATGGTCTTGATCACCTCCTTTGGAGTCACTCCGAGAAAGTCCGCTACCCGGTCCACTTTTTTCATCCCCGGAGTTTCCACCTTAACACATTCCTGCAACGCCTGATCAGTGGGCTCCGTATTTCCCGGAACAACTTTTGCCTTTTCCACATTGGCGGCATAGTCGCAGGATTTGCAGATCACCAGCGTATCTTCACCGGTGTCGGCAAGAACCATGAACTCATGGGAAAAGGAACCACCGATTGTGCCCGAATCAGCCTCCACCGGCCGGAACTCAAGGCCGCACCGTTTAAAAATTCTCGTATAGGCCTCATACATCTTCTGATAGCTTTTCCCGGCCTCCTCATCACTGACGTCAAAGGAGTATGCATCTTTCATCACAAACTCCCGGCCCCGCATCAACCCGAAACGGGGCCGGATCTCGTCGCGAAACTTGGTCTGGATCTGATACAGGTTCATGGGCAGCTGCCGGTATGAATGGAGCTCTCGCCGGGCAATATCGGTTACAACCTCCTCATGGGTAGGTCCTAAACAGTAATCACGCTCATGCCGATCCTTAAAACGCAGCAGCTCCGGACCATACTTTTTCCAACGGCCCGACTCCTGCCACAGGTCTGCCGGCTGGACCATGGGCATGAGCAGCTCCTGCGCCCCTGCCCGGTTCATCTCCTCACGGACAATACTTTCAACCTTCTGCATGGCAGCAAGCCCCAGAGGCAGATAGGTATACAACCCGGAGGTCAGCTTACGGATAAAACCACCCCGCAGCAGTAACTGGTGGCTGACGACCTCGGCCTCTGCAGGGGTTTCTTTGGTTGTGGGAATCAACATCTGTGAGTAACGCATGATTTATTTCTATCTCAGTTCAAGTTCAAGTTTAAGATTCATGGTTCAAAGGCATTGCATTTACGTAACTATTCAGCAGTGCAGCCAAGTGCCCCGGCGTTTATCTTAATCGTAACAATGGATCCCCGATAAAAGCACTCGGGGATGACGATTTAATTACTTGTCACACGAAAATACGGTCATTCCCGCATGCTGTTAGCGGGGATCCAGAAATT
>WFRY01000296.1 GCA_015486315.1 Desulfobulbaceae bacterium | reverse complement strand
GGTTTATAACAAGTTCGTCGGTTTTGATGAACTGCTGTGTATACTACATCGTTGTGATAAACATGAGGACCAGGCTACAAGCCTGCTCCAGCAAAAAAGAAGCTGTCGATTCCACGTCATCCCCGAATGTAGTTATCGGGAATCCAGGCTTCTTACCAACACTTATTGAGAAGTTACTGACTCACGGCTTGCAAGTTGAGCGTTTACATTCCGAGGTGTTATCATGTCAAGAGTGTGGTTAATGAAGCGCTTACAGTATTACGGCTACTTCTTTTTTCGCTGCAGCTTGTATTTTTTCATCTTGTACTGGAGCAGGCTCTTGGTGATGCCGAGTTTTTCAGCGGCACGGGCCTGAATATTATTTGCCTCTTCCAGGGCCTGGCGAACCAGTTTTTCTTCAATACCGTTGAGTACAGCCGACAGGCTTAACCCCTCGGGAATAAACTGGCTCAACTCCAGGCCGGAACTCCATTCCTGGGGTGCCGGAATTTCACTTGAGTCGGGTTGCACGTCTTCGGCTTCAATACGGTTGCCGTCACAGAGAATCGCAGCCCGTTCAATGGTATTTTCAAGTTCTCTGATATTACCTTCCCAGGGCAGGGTGACCAGCAGGCGCAGCGCCTCCGGTGAAATCTCAAATCCATCCCGATTCAGACGTTGGGCGTTTTTGTCCAGAAAGTGATTGACCAGGGCCGGGATGTCATCAACCCTGTCCCGCAGAGGAGGCAGGTGGATGTGAATTACGTTGAGCCGGTAGTATAAATCTTCCCGGAAATTTCCCTTTTCCACTTCATCTTTCAAATCTTTATTGGTGGCGGTAATTATCCGGACATTGACCTCCAGGGTCGTGTTGCCGCCCACCCTTTCAAAGGCGCGTTCCTGCAGGACCCGCAGGAGTTTTGCCTGCAGGGATACGGGCATTTCTCCGATTTCATCCAGAAAAAGGGTGCCGGTATCGGCCAGCTCAAAACGACCCTTACGCATGGAAACTGCATCGGTAAAGGCACCTTTCTCGTGACCAAACAGCTCGCTCTCCAGCAGGGATTCCGACAGGGCCGCACAGTTGACGGAGATAAATGAAGAATCTTTACGGTCACTCAAGTTGTGAATGGCCCGGGCAACCAGTTCCTTACCGGTCCCTGATTCACCGGTAACCAGTACTGATGACGGTGTCGGCGCCACCTTTTCGATGAGCTGGTATACGGTGAGCATGTTCGGGTTTTTGCCGATCATGCCGCCGAAACCGGATTTCGGTGTTGCCTCACTGCGCAGTCGTTTGATTTCCTGCACCAGGCCGTAATGTTCAACAGCCTTGGCCACCGATGCCAGCAGCTGGTCGTTGGAAAATGGTTTGGCCAGGTAAGTGAAGGCCCCGAGATGCATGGCCTCCACCGCCTTCTCCACCTCGGCATAGGCGGTAATCAAGATTACCGGCAGGTGCTGGTTGAATTCCTTGAGCTTGGCCAGCAGTTCAATTCCGTCCATACCCGGCATTTTCATGTCCGAGATGACCATGTCAAGATCTGTTTCCCGGGCAATCTTCAGGCCGGAAATACCACTGTCTGCAGTAAAGACTTCATAGCCCTCATCACGCAGAAGTTCCGATAACACGATCAGGTAATTAGGTTCGTCGTCAACAACGAGAATAGTATGCATAGTAAGTAATTTTGTATCAGGTTTCAGGTTTTCGGTTCAGATGGTCTGTGTCGTAGCTGGAGTCGTTGGCGGAGTTCATCCATAATGGTATCCGGAGGGCAGATGGCATTACTGCTGCCGGCCAGACCGCCGGCACGGTTGCTGCCGTGATAATCGCTGCCTCCGGTGACCAGCAGATTATACTGTTTTGCAACCGCATGTAATTTCTTTTTAATCTTACGTGAGTGGCTGGGATAAAAGATTTCCAGGCCGTCCAGTTTACGCTGCACAAGTTCTTTTATAATCTGCGGCTGCAGTTTCATGCCTGTGTCCAGCTGGCCCGGATGGGCCAAAACAGCGATACCGCCTGCCTGATGTATTATATCAATGGTTTCGCCTGCTGTATAGGCAAAGCGGCTGTGCCAGGCCGGTTTATTTCTGCCCAGGTAGAAAGTAAAGGCCTCGTTCATGGTTTTGACATAGCCCTTGTCGATCAGAATTCGCGCAATATGAGGTCTGCCGGCCTGACCGCATCGGGACAGGTCAGCCAGTTCTGTTTCGCTGATCTTAATACCCATCGCCGCAAGTTTTTCCAGGATCTTGCTGTTACGTTCTCTGCGTCCCTGCTGCAGTCGCTCAAGCCTGTTTTTGAGCTCGGGGTGGTCCGGAGCAAAACCATAACCAAGGATGTGCAGGGAATAGCCGCGATGCAGGGCACCGATCTCCAGGCCGCTAATCACCTCAAGGCCCTGTTTGTTCCCAAGGCTGACGGCCTCCCGTACCCCCTCTGTTGTGTCGTGATCGGTCAGGGAAAATCCCTTCAACTCACAAGACACAGCCATCCTGATCAGCTCGGCCGGAGTAGCCGTGCCGTCTGAGTAGACGGAATGAGTATGAAGATCAATGCACATACAGGTTGCTGATTACAATGTTGTCTGACTGGTTATACAGCTGTTTATTTCAGCAGGATTTAAGACAGGTAAAAGGCCTGATCTGCAAAGAGTTTAACCATACAGACATGTTTGTGCAAGGTGCAATCCCGGGTAAAAATATAGCCCTTGTAAATAATGTTGATAGGTATTATTATTAAATATTAAAAGATGGATATGGAGTTGATCATGAATCAAAATGTACGAATTGATGAGCATCTGATAGAAGTTGAGCCCTATTATCTCCCCCTGGCCGATGAGGTTGAACTGGCAGAGGCAGCCTATGGAGCAGGGCTTCCTCTGCTGCTCAAAGGGCCTACCGGCTGCGGTAAAACCAGGTTTATGCAGTACCTGGCCTGGAAACTCGGCCGCCCCCTGGTCACGGTTTCCTGTCATGACGACCTGTCAACATCTGATCTTGTAGGTCGTTATCTGATCCGTGCCGGTGAAGCCGTCTGGACGGACGGACCGTTGACTATGGCTGTCCGGGCCGGTGCAATCTGCTATCTGGATGAAATTGTCGAGGCCAGAAAGGATACCACTGTTGTCATTCATCCCCTGGCCGATGATCGTCGGGAACTGCCCATTGAAAAACGGGGGGAACTGCTGGCGGCATCACCGGAGTTTATGCTGGCTGTCTCCTATAATCCAGGTTATCAGTCCGTACTCAAAGATCTCAAGCCATCCACCAGGCAGCGTTTCATTGCCCTTTCTTTTGACTATCCAGACCTTGAACGGGAGGCGGATATTGTCGTCCGGGAGGGGGATGTAACAAAAGAGCTGGCCCGAACCCTGGTAAAGCTTGCTCATATGACACGAAGCTTAAAGGATTCCGGACTGCCGGAGGGGGCCTCTACGAGGCTGCTCATTCAGGCAGGAAAACTGATGGCAAAGGGTATTGCCGCCCGTACCGCCTGCCGGGTGGCCATTACTGAACCTCTCACCGATGATCCGGAACTCCTGGCTGCCATTGATGAAATGGTCAGTTCCCTTATCTAACAGTGTCAGCTATGGAGCTGGAAAAGCTGAAACATCGTTTTTTTGAGCTGGTCGCTCCTGATCTGCCCAATGAATGGGACGTGGAAGAGGCTATAGAGTCTCTGGATAGACTGGCAAAATCTTCTCTTGATGCCGTGTTGGCTCAGGTACCGGTTATCTGGCCTGTTTCCAATTCTCTTTGTTACAGTTATCTCACTCAGGTCGCTGCTGCACTTGACTGTATTGAACCGGACCTGCTCTCCCAATGGGTAAACGAGACACTTGATCATTATGAGCGCAGCGGCCTGAAGGATGCGCAGCGATTTATGATGGATGTGAAGGACCGATTTGTCTGTCGTCTGCAGGGGAAAAACGGGCTGAGATTCAGCCAGGTTGAGGGACGACTGCTTCCCTATGTCAGGGGGCTGGCAGGAGGAAATATTGACCTCCATCAGGATGATTTTGCCTGGACCGACACTCTGACCATATTTTTACCCCGGGAGTTTTCTCTGTTTACCGATGAAGGAGAGAACTTTTTACTGTACAAGCTGACCGCCTCCTTCCAGTGGAGTATGATTGCCCTGAACTCACTGCTGATCAGTAGAGAAACCGAGCGAGCAAACCCCGGCCAGGATGGGGGCCTCTGGCTGCAGGATTTTTTTTCAGGGTTTGCTGATCCAATTCTGATCGCTGACCTGTATGGCGCTCTTGAAACCTTGCGGGCAAAGAAATTTCTGGATAGAGAACTGCCGGGGCTGATGCGGGATGCTGCCCCCCTGTCGGCAGGAATTGCAGTTCCCTCATCGGCAGGACACGGGGCAGATATTTTTTTTGCTACCCTGCAGCAGATAACTCTCGGCCATGAAATTTCCCCGGACAATAAGTGGTTGAGTGTCGTGCAGCCTCTGCTGGAGCAGGATGCTACCGCTCATACCACTCTTGCCCTTGCTGAAGAAGTCTATGTCATCCTGTTTGCCGGCATCGGAGAATATCACCGGCTTGATCCTCTGCCGTTCCAGGGGCATATCCAACTTGAACAGGTTGCAGCAGCCCTGCTCCAACAGCGCCGGATGCAGAAAAAAACGTTTGTTGAGAGCCTTGCGACCCTGTTGCTCATGCTTCCCCCTGCTGATGAACCTGGTGAAGACCATGACAAAAAAACTGCAGCTGGTGAAACAGCGCAGGCAATGCCGCCCGATGACCCCCTGGCAATGGTGATGCAGGATAAGGGGACGAAATTGCATGAAAAGGAAAGAAAAAACGATCCATTTTTTATTACCCTCGACAACCGGGAAGTTGCACTCAGCGAAGAACTGACAGAACTTGCTGAGGAAATTATCAGTGACCTTGGCAGCATACCCGATCAGTATATTGCAAGCGCTGCCGGTAAGGCAGGGCAGGGCAGTC
>WFRY01000295.1 GCA_015486315.1 Desulfobulbaceae bacterium | reverse complement strand
TCCTTCCGGTCCTGTGACTGCTGTCGGTTTTCCTGTTGCTCTTTCCGGTCCTGTTTTCCCTTATTCTTTTTGTTCTCCCGGCCCTGATCACCCTTATCCTTGTTCTTTTGCTGATCCTGACCTCCATTACTTTTGTTCTTTTCCTGTTGCTTGTTGTCCTTTTTATCCTTGTTGTCCTTCTTGTTTTTGTTGTTCTCCTGCTGGTTATTGTTCTGCTGCTTTTTTTTCTGTTCTTGTTTTTTTAACTGCGCAAGTTTTTTTTCGACCAGCTCACGGTTATGGACAGCCTGCTTGTCGTCCGGCTGCAGCGCGATTGCAGCCTTGTATGAGTCCAAAGCCTGCTGCCAGAGTTTCATGGTATGCTCCGGGTCCGTCTTTTCGGTCGCCGTGCCCATAAAGTATTGTCCGTTGCCCCGGTTGTAATAATTTTTAGCCTGCAGCGAGAGGTCTTCCGTCTGTAATCCATGAGTAAATTCCGCGACTGCCTGTTCGTATTTTTTGTCCCTGTACAGGGCGTCACCCAGATTATAGTGAAGAATCGGGTCGTCAGGTTTACTCTGCAACAGGTCCTGATAATATTTGATTGCCTGCTCATACTGTGCGGCCTTGAAAAATTCTTCACCCTCGGATGCCCTCACTGTCGTCGGCACTCGGCACATGAAGATCAGCAGCAGGCCCAGAACCGCAGTCTGTTGTCGACGACGTCCTGCAGTTTTGATAAAGGGCAGACGCAATGCCCAGCTGCTCTTGCGTCCGGTGATGAGGAAATCAGCACTTAACAGCAGCACGGCTGCTCCAAGGGGCCAGGGAAATCGTTCAATGGGCACTTTGCGTTTGCGCTCACCATGTTCCTCCTTGGGAACCAGGGCAAGTTTTTGCTGGTAAATGGTATCAAATCCCTGTCCCATATTGCCCAGGGGGACATACAGGCCTCCTGTTATCTCAGCAATTTTTGTCAGGGTATTTTCATCAAGTCTTGAGGTGACAAACTTGCCGGACTTGTCCTGGATAAATTTTCCCGGCTGTGCATCGGGCAGAGGAATAAGTTCACCTTTTGGTGTACCGACTCCTATGGTATAGACGGTCAACTTATCCGCTTTTGCCTCCTCAGCCGCTTTAAGCCCGTCATCACTTAAGTCCTCACCATCGGTAACCAGGATAAGAATTTTATGATTAGCCTCGTTGGTAAGAGCCTTGTCGGCATCCCTGATGGCTGCACCGATATTTGTACCGCCGCTGGGGATGGTATTGACATCCAGGGCGTTGAGGGATGCATTAAAGGCATCATAATCAGTGGTCAGCGGACACATGAGAAACGAGGTCCCGGCAAAGGGCAGCAGGCCGACCCGGTCACCTTCCAGTCTGCTTACAAAATCTCTGATGGCAAGTTTTGCCCGTTCAAGTCGGTTGGGGTTTATATCCTTGACCAGCATGGATCGTGAGACATCAACACCGATCAGAATATCAATGCCCTTCCGTTTTACCTCCACCCAGCGGTTTCCGTACTGTGGGCGGGCAAGGGCGACAAACAGACAGGCCAGGCCCAGCACCAGCAGGATGTTTTTAATCCGTCTTCTGGACGGGGATACATTGCGTGTCAGTCCTGCCAGCAGGTGAGGTGAGACAAACTGCTGCAGTTCTTTTTTGCGGCGTAAAATATTTGCCCGGATAAAAAGAGCCGCACCGGCACACAGTAGAAGACCGGCCAACAGCCAGAGTGGTTGAGAAAATTGTATCATGTCGGTTAGCTGATATAAAGTTTAAGGTATCGGTTTTAAAAAAACGTATTTACAGGTAATTCCAACTGTCATTCCCAAGTGTCGTTATCGGGAATCCAGGAGTTTTACCACCACTTTTGGAGAAGTTCCCTTCACTCATGGCAGACGTCTTCTTGATACGAAAAGTTCCAGAGTGAGCAGCATCAGGGCTGCAAACACCAGCCAGGAAAACAGTTCCCGGTACCTGGAAAAATGTTTTATTTTTCTGGTCGTTACTTCCATGGCATTAATCTCATTATAGATCTTTTCCAGTGAGCGGGTGTCGGTTGCCCGAAAATACCTGGCACCGGTCATCTCGGCTACTTTGCTCAAGGTTTCCTCGTCAATGTCCACCTTTACCCGCATGAGCCGCTTACGGCCGAACTGGTCCTGAACAGGCATCGGGGCCTCGCCCCTGGTCCCGGCACCGATGGTGTAAACTTTTATGCCAAGGGTTTCGGCCGCCTCGGCAGCCGTGAGAGGCGAGACTTTACCCGCATTATTCATGCCGTCGGTGAGCAGGATCTGGATGCGGGACTTGGAATCTCTGTCCCGCAGTCGGTTAACGCCGGAGGCAATGGCGGAACCAATGGCGGTACCATCTTCGACCATGCCGACTTTCAGGGAATCCAAGCGCCGCTGCAGCCAGTCATGGTCAAGGGTCAGGGGGCAGACCATATACGGCCTGCCCGCAAAGGCTACCAGACCGATGCGGTCGTTGGGCCGTTCCTTGATAAATTTTGCAACCACCGATTTGACAACATCCAGCCGGTTAGCTGCTTTGCCGTGCAGGGTAAAATCTCTGGCCTCCATGGATCCTGAAATATCAACTGCCAGCAGGATGTCTATGCCCGAGGCCTCTACCTCGGTGGTGGTATTCCCCCACTGGGGACGGGCCATGGCAACGATAATCAGGCCTACTGCCAGCAGACGAAGCAGTCCCAGCAACCTGCCCGGATGCGCTTTCCGGTTACCGGAGATGGCCCGAGCAACGGAAATGGAAGAAAATACCAGGGCCGGTGCCGGTCCCTTTCTGCCCCGCAACAGGGCGAGTACAGGCAGCAGGAGCAGCAGCCAGAGCAGTTCCGGATGTATAAATCGCAGGCTGTCCATATTTATTTTTTCAGCTCCATTCTGGTTGATTCAATAAATGAGCGCAGATTGGCAAGCATTTCAGCCATTGTCTCTGTGGTCAGGTCGGCCCTGGCAAATTTTACCAGGTCACAGTGCTCGAGCCATGTCTGCAGATTTTTGTTTTGACGTGCAAGCGGTTCGGGGATAGAACCTGTGTTCTCGGTAATTTCGGTAATAAACTCACGGGTTGTCTGCCTGCGGGCGGAGATGGCAAAACGCTGTTCAATATAACTGCGCAGAGTCTGGTCGATCAGGGTGATAAATGCATCGACCCGGTGTCCATCAATAAGCTGCTGCGCCTGAAGAAGCTGCTGCAGTGCGGTTTCATGGGCCAGAACAGCCCGCTGCTTTTCAGCACGTTTTCGCCACAGGATGAGGAGGGCGGCAAGCAGAATCAGGAGACCTATGGCTGCAGCAGTCAGGATGATGGTTTTGCTGTTATCCGTAATCTCGATGGGGCCTTTAATGTCAAAGAGTTCAGGGCCTTTGGCCGTGTCCTGCTGCACAGCCGGCACGGCAGGGGTCTGCTGCGGCATGGCCAGGGGGGCCGTAACAGGCTCAGCCTGCAGAGCAGTTGAGAAAGCGGTTATGAAGAGCAGCAGAATAATAATGAAATATTTCATCGCACCATTCTCCTTCTGCGCGTGCCGAAAAAACTCATCAACGGACTCAGATACGGTTTATCCGTGGACAGCTCAAGCAGGTCAATACCTGCACGGCGTACGGTACGGGTAAACTGCTGCATACGGTCCTCGGCCAGGGAGGCATAGGCCTTGCGGGTCCAGGAATCAGCCGTATTCATGATTATCTGTTCTCCGGTTTCCGCATCCTCCAGGGTAATCCAGCCGACGTCGGGCAACTCATGTTCCCTTGGGTCGGTAACCGATACCGTAATCAGGTCATGTCGACGACCGGTGATCTGCAGTTTGGGCCTGATCTGTTCCAGAGATTTTTTTAGATCACCGGGCAGGCAGAAGTCGGAGATGAGAAAGGTAACGCATTTTCTTCTGGTCACCCGGTTGACAAAGTCCAGTGCTTCGCCGATATCGGTTCCCCGCCCCTTGGGTTGAAAAAAAAGAATTTCCCGGATAACGCGTAGAATATGGCTGCGTCCCTTGGCCGGTGGAATAAAGAGTTCGACAAAGTCGGAAAACAGGATCAGCCCGACCTTGTCGTTGTTGCGGACTGCGGAAAAGGCAAGTACTGAGCCCAGCTCGGCCATCATCTCCCGTTTCGACTGTTCGCCGGAGCCGAAACCACCCGAGCCGCTGATGTCAATCATCAGCATGATTGTCAGTTCCCGTTCTTCGGTGAACTTTTTGACATGAGGCACCCCGGTCCGGGCTGTGACATTCCAGTCAATGGTCCGGATTTCATCACCGGGTACATACTCCCGCACCTCGTCAAAGTTCATGCCCCGTCCTTTAAACACCGAGTGGTAGCTGCCGGCCAGGGTGTCATCCACCATCCGCCGGGTACGCACCTCAATCCGGCGAACTTTTTTCAGGATTTCTTTTGTGATTGTTTTTTCCATCAAATTGTCATCAATACAGTGAATTACATACCTGTTAAAAAAGTATCGGATCACCCGCAGGCGGGATAACACAACCTGCGGAATACAAAATTATTTATGGAACAAGTCCTAAGGTACCGGGATCGTATCGAGTAGTTTGCGGATAATATCTTCGCTGGTAATCCCCTCGGCCTCGGCCTCATAACTGATTCGTATCCTGTGGCGCATTACGTCCATTGCGCAGCTCTTGATATCGTCCGGGATCACGTAGCCGCGTCCGTTCAGGTAGGCCAGTGCCCTGGCTGCAACTTTCAGGTTGATGGTCGCCCTGGGAGAGGCACCGGTTTCAATATAATCCTTCAGATCCAGGTCAACCCCTGCCGGATCCCGGGTTGCATACACGAGCGACACAATATAGTCCTTAATCCGGTCGTCCAGATAAATTGAATCCACCACGGATCGTGCCTTCAGGATGTCGTCGGGCGAGATGATCGGCTGAACCGAAATCTTTGAGTCTATATGTTCCACCATTTCCAGGATCATCCGTTCCTGTTCCCGGCTGGGATAATCAACCACAACCTTAAGCATGAACCGGTCGACCTGGGCCTCGGGCAGGGGATAGGTACCCTCCTGCTCAATGGGATTCTGGGTAGCCAGTACCAAGAAGAGCTCAGGCAGGGCAAAGGTGGACTCACCAATGGTAACCTGCCGCTCCTGCATGGCTTCAAGCAGAGCCGACTGGACCTTGGACGGGGCGCGGTTGATCTCGTCGGCCAGGATAATGGATGAAAAGATCGGTCCCTGTTTTACCTCAAAGGAAGTGTCCCTGGGATTGTATATCTCTGTACCCATTATGTCGGCGGGCAGCATGTCCGGGGTAAACTGGATACGGCGAAAATCAGTGGATACTGCCGTGGCCAGGGTCTTGACCGCCAGGGTCTTGGCAAGACCGGGTAACCCTTCAAGCAGGATATGACCACCGGTAAGCAGCCCGATCAGCAATCGGTCAACCAGCATTTCCTGACCGACAATATTTTTTGCTATTTCACTTTTTAATACCCCCACCCAGGCCGAACTGTTCTGTACAGCCTCGTTAATGGCCTGCACGGATTCATGCTCCATGGCACCGGGTTGAGGAATGGGCGGTGTTGCTGAAACAGTGCTGTCAATGGATTGATTCATCAGTGTTCTCCTTATACGAATCAGGCAATGGTTATTGTGTTTGGATGTACTATAAGCAACAATCCTTACCGGAAGCTTACGAGAGGATTACAAGAATGTAATGTATGGAGAATCGATGCCTTCCGGAAGAGGGAGCAGAATATTTCGACAGGAAACATATCGAAAAAAAATGATGAACAAGTAAATGCTGTTTATTGATTTGTTGCAGGTTCGTCGTAAGTTACTGGTAAATAATTTACAGCTTGATATAATTAATTGATTGAGTTAGCCCGGATCGTTTTTTGATGGATTATTATTTTTTTGACTCGTCATCCCTGTGCAGACGGGAATCCATAACATCTTGAAACAACCGGGTCGAATTCTACGCTTTCTCCCGCCGCTGGATGACGAAAATATAAAAAAATAGTCTTTACGAAACCATTTGTTTAAATTTCTGTTGATTTTGAGACGTTCGGTCTCAATGCTTCTTCTTTTGTAATTATCTACTGTCAATGAACACAAAATGGAAAGTCATTATCTCGATTATGCTGCTGATAACGGCAATCTGCGCCATATTCGGATTGTTTTTTCAGCGCCAGTTTGATGATAAGATCGCAGAACTTATAGCAGGAAAAAAAGAAAGTGCGGTTCTGTTGGCCGAAACTCTCCTCTCAGATGCATCGCAGAGCTATCGCAAAAGAATTATTTCATTTGTCAACCCTGATCTCTCCTCAATACGAGAGCAAATGCTCGCTGCCTTTGCCGACCGGGATCGAAAAAAATTACTGGCCTTGAGTCAACCGTTCCTGAAGGGATTACAAAAAGAAAACCCTTATTTTTCTACTATCGGCTGGATTCTCCCGGATAACCGTGTTTTTTTACGAGTCCATAATCCGGGAAAGTCTGGTGATGAAATTGGTGCATTACGACCTGACATTGCTGCCGTGAATAAAGAAAAACAGCAGAAGTTCGGATTTGATATCGGAACAAGCACGTTGCAGTACCGGATTGTCCAGCCGGTTTTTTATAAAAATGAATATCTGGGTGTCGTACAGTTTGGTATTAAGGCCGGCATAGTGCTGGATGCCCTGCGTGACAAGTTAAAAACCATTTCCGGTCTGGTGGTTAACAATGAGGAGTTTGCCCTTGTACCAGAGGGAGGTTCCAACAGATTACGGGGTAGGACTCATACAATTATTTCTGATGATATTGCCGTATTTTCTTCTGTACAGGATCAACTCGACTGGAACCTGGATCAGCAGAAGATACAGTTGGATGGACGGCCATATGTAATCCTTAATATTTTACCCCTGCTTAATTTTCGTGCTGAAAAGATAGGCGATATTTTTGTGGCCCTGGATCTTTCAGCCATACTTGCGCAAAAGTGGAGTCTGTTTTTTTCCGTGTTTCTCCTGAGCAGTTTCCTGCTGGTTGTTTCTTTTATTATCCTCTATTTCAGTTACGGTTCTCTTGTTCAGCGAATTGTTAATCTCAATGATTCCCTGGCCAAATATAATGCCGATCTGGAACATCGGGTTCAGGAACGAACTGTCCGCCTCCAGGAAAGTGAAGAGCGATTACAGCGGATTCTTGAGCGGGCACCAGTTGGAATTTTGATTGCCGATATAGACAGCAGAAAGTTGCAGTATGCAAACCCTGCTGCCTGCGAGATGCTTGGTTATGAAAAAGAATCTCTGGAGTGTCTTTTAGTTGATGCCTTACATCCCCCCGATTCTTTGAACAAAATTATCAAAGAATTTAAAGACCGGGATGTGGGGAGACGCAGGACTGCTTTGAACATTCCTTTTGTACGAAAGGACGGGTCAAGCTTTGAGGCAAATGTCATTCATGCCAACCTGAGACTTGGCAAACATATCTATCGGATTGGTTTTCTTGTTGATCAGACGGAAGTACATCAAATGGCGAGCCAACTTCATCGGGCTCAGAAAATGGAGGCTATCGGTTTGATGGCAGGCGGTGTAGCCCATGATTTAAATAATATTTTGTCCGGAATCGTCAGTTATCCTGAACTGCTGCTTTTGCAGGTGCCTGAAGATAGTGCAATGCGGGAACCGCTTGTCGCAATCCGGGAATCCGGTCAACGAGCCGCCGCTGTGGTGGCCGACCTGCTCACCGTTGCCAGGGGAGCCGCAAGTGTCAGAAAACCCCATGACCTCAACCTGCTGGTTCGGCAGTATCTGGATTCTCCTGAATGCGCAAAACTCAGAGTTCTGCATCCGGACATGATATGTAAAGAAAAACTTCTTGCAGAAGATGCCGTTATTTCATGCTCTCCCATGCATATTAAAAAAACGGTTATGAATCTGCTGACAAATGCTGTTGAAGCCGTGAGTAATGGTGGAGAGGTTCTTATTACAACAACTAATCTGCAGGTCGGAAAATCCAGTACTATGCAGGAAAAACTTTCTCCCGGTTACTACCTTGTTCTGTCTGTCCAGGATAATGGACCAGGGATTGCCGCAACAGATCTGGAGCATATCTTTGAGCCTTTTTATACCAGGAAGAAAATGGGACGAAGCGGTACCGGACTCGGCCTGTCCGTAGTGTGGAACACTGTACAGGATCATAAGGGGCAAATATTTGTTGAGAGCAGTGATAAGGGAACCCGCTTTCAGCTTTATTTTCCGGTGAACAGAGAAGACGCAACAGAGCAGGACCGGCCAAAAGAGGACGTTATACCTTCAGGAAATGGTGAAACCGTTCTTGTTGTGGATGATGAGCCACAACTTCGTGACATTGCCTCTCAAATGTTGACAAGGCTTGGATATAACGTTGCATCCGTATGCAGTGGCGAGCTTGCGCTTAAATTTCTCGCTGACAACAGTGTTGAAATGGTTGTTATTGACATGCAGATGGAACCGGGCATGAACGGTAGGGAGACGTATGAAAAGATACTTGATCTCATTCCCGGCCAAAAGGCAATTATAGCCAGCGGCTATTCGGAGCATGATGAGGTTAAAGTTGCTCTTAAGCTGGGGGTGGCCGGATTTATTAAAAAACCCTATTCCATGGACGAACTTGGACGGGCGATAAGAGCAGCATTAACAGCCTGACGCAAACTTTATGAATCGTCAGCATCAGAATAAGTTAAGGCTGCCGTAAGAGATTTTTAGCCTGTTCATCATCGTTGACCAACCAACCATATATTGTTCAGGCAAGGGGCAGGTCGACGGTAAAGGTTGTTCCTCTGTTTAATGTGCTGCTGACTTCAATGGAGCCCTGATGGCTGTTGACCGTAGCCCTGACCAGGGTGAGTCCCAGCCCGAGCCCTGGTTTGGAGCGGCTGCGGTCACCCCGGAACAGGCGATTCCAGATCTGTTTGATCTCATTTTCTGAAATTCCCATACCGTTATCCCGGATTTGAATCCGGGCCATATTGTCATGTCTGCTGGTGGATATGTTGATCTCGGTGCTGTTATATTTTATGGCATTGTCCACCAGGTTGGCCCAGACCTGGCTGATACGCTGTCGGTCAGCGAGGATGATCAGGTCGGGATCGGGGACAAAGTGTATAACGGCTCCCCTGTCTTCGGCAATAATGGAGTAGAGATCGACGACGTCATTGATGGAATCCGCCAGTGATACGGGCTGGAGATCAAGCTTGACCGTATCCGCCTCTGCCTCTGCAACATTGAGCATGGTATTGAGCATGGAGAGCAAACGGTCCGACTCTTCCAGGCAGTCGGTCAGGGCCTCGCGCAGGTGGGCGTTGTCTTCACCCTTGTGCAGGCCGTATTCGGCAATGGAGCGGAGCCTGGTCATTGGAGTGCGCAGGTCATGCGCCACGTTGTCCATGGAATCCTGCAGCTCCCGGGTTAATTTCTGCTGCCGGCTCAGCAGTTGGTTGACAGCCGTGATCAGGTCGGTCTCTTCCGGTTCCATCTCCCGGCTAATGTTCAGTTTCTGTCCGGTCTCGCCGGTTATGGTGTTGATCTGTCTCGTTATGCTTTGAACTCTCTTGCTGTCTCTACGGGTGGACAGCCAGCCGGGCAGAAGACAGAGCAGCAGGAACAGACAGTTCAGCTGCAGAAGAGCCCGGCCTGTCTGCTGAAGCAGTTGCAGGTTTTCATTGCTGTCAATGCCGATCTGCAAAGTATTTCCGTCACCCAGAGATGCAGCGGCAACGGTCCATGGTCCCAGGCTGGCGCCTGGCTGCAGGGCATGCCATACCAGGTTGTCTGCACTTGAAAAACCGGCAAAATCGGGCAGGGGAAAACTGTTGTCACGGCTGCTGTCGGTGACCAGTATGAGGCGCAGTCCCGGCCCTTCCAGCCGGAGAAAGCTGCCGCCATGTTCCCGGTCAGCGGTGTAGGCTAACTGCAGCCCGGATGGGCCTGTCTGCCGGTAGATCTCCTGATAGTGGTGCAGAAGCTGCCCGGCCTTAACCTGTTCCCGGGTGCGAAAAATAAGGAGGATTGTCAGGAATGCCGCAAAAAAAAAGAGAACGACGCAAATCCAGTAAGGAACAGTATGGCGGATCAGACGCTGCAGACGGAGGTTAATCCTGTTTAAGGACATAGCCCATCCCGCGCACGGTGTGGATCAGTTTAGGTTCAAAATCCCGGTCCACCTTGTTGCGAAGTCGGCAGATCAGGACGTCGACCACATTGGTCTGGGGATCAAAACTGTAGTCATAGACATTTTCCAGAATAGCTGTTTTGGAAACAATGCGTCCCTGGTTACGCAGCAGATATTCAAGCAGGGTAAATTCTTTTGCCGGCAGGTCGATGCGCCGGCCGCTGCGGGTAACTTCACGGGACAGGAGATCCAGGTGCAGATCGGCAGCAGCCAGGCTGTGGGTGTCGACGGCCCTTGAATCACGCCGGATCAATGCCTGAATGCGGGCCAGTAGTTCGCCAAAGGAAAAGGGCTTGACCAGATAATCATCACCACCCTGCTGCAGCCCTTTGATCCGGTCGTCAACACTGCGTTTTGCGCTGAGAATAAGCACCGGGGTCATCTTGCCGCGCCCTCTGATGGTTTCAATGATAGTGAGACCATCCATTGACGGCAGCATGATATCCACCACTGCCGCGTCATAGATGTTGTTCAAAAACAGGTTTAATCCCTCCTGTCCGTCGGCTGACAGGTCAACGGTAAAACCGGCTTCCCGTAACCCTTTACGGATAAAGGAGCCTATTTTTTCATCATCTTCAATGACAAGGATTCGCATGACCTTCCTGTGATATACATTCTATTTAGAGCATGGATGGACGCGGATTGAACCAGCTGTTTTTTTTGTTATCTTGAAAGAAAAAATAAATCGTTTCGTTGTTCTGTCAACCCAGTCCGAGCAGGGTACCTATCTGGAAGATGGCAACAGACATGGCAAGGGCGAATACAGTATTAAAACCCATGGAGAAAAAAGCCCATTTCCATGATCCTGCCTCATTGGCAATGGCTACAACAGTGACGAAACAGGGGGCATAAAACATGATAAAGGCAAGTACGGACAGTGCCACCACCGGATTCCAGTGCGTATCTTTGGTCAGCCTGTCTTTGAGCGAGGTTGTATGTTCCGGATCTACTTCGCCAAGGGAGTAGGCCGTGCCAAGGGTGGAGACAATGACCTCCTTGGCTGCAAAACCGCCTACCAGGGCAATGTTGGTCCGCCAGTCAAAACCTGCATAGCGGCTGACGGATTCAAGGGCAATGCCGATACGTCCGGCAATGGAGTTGCGCAGGCCTGCCTCGGCTTCAAGGCTGTCTATTGTTAACAGTTCGGCTGCTTTTTCTGCAGACTGGCTGGCTGCAGCCTGCTGCCGCATGGCCGTAAACTCGGCCGTTTTGTCTGCAGGCAGGCCGGGATAGGTCATCATTGCCCAGAGCAGGATGGAAATGCCCAGAATTACGGTGCCTGCCTTTTTAATGTACTGCCAGGTACGTTCCCAGGTATGGATAAGCAGACCCTGCATGGTGGGAAAACGATATGGCGGCAGCTCCATGACAAAGGGGGTAGACTCTCCCTTCAGAACCGTCATGCGTAAGAATTTTGCCGCCAGCAGAGCAACCAGCCAGGCCGCTACCGTGGCTAAAAACATGTATCGTGCCTGGTGTGATGAAAAAAAGGCACCTATCAGCAGCGTCAGTACCGGCAGTTTGGCACCGCAGTTCATAAAGGGGACCGTCAGCAGGGTGGCCATCCGTTCCTTGGGGGAACGGAGTGTCCTCGTGGCCATCACACCGGGTACTGCGCAGCCGCCTGCTATGCCGCCGGAGACGATAAACGGCATGACCGAGGATCCGTGCAGACCGAAAAAATGGAAGATTCTGTCCATCATAAAGGCAACACGGGCCAGGTAGCCGGAGTCTTCAAGCACGGCAATGCCGAAAAACATGAACATGATGATGGGGACAAAGCCGAGCACACCGCCGACGCCGTCGATCACGCCGGAGATGATCATGGACTTGATCGGCCCGTCAGGTAGCATGGTTTCCACATTTGAGCTGAGAATATCAAAAAAAGAACCCAGCCCGTCAACGAGAAATGTGGAGTAGTTAAAGGTAAAGGAGTACAGGCCGAAGAGAATCGCCGCCATGATAAGCGGACCAAGCACGCGGTGGGTGACAACTTTGTCGATTTTGTCGGAGGTATAGAGACGGTCTACGTCAAAGGTTCTGCTGATGACCCCCTGGCGCAGGATGGATTTGATAAAGCCGTAACGGTGATCGGCAATAACCGCCTCGGGATAGGCATCAACCGTAGTCCGGAGGTGGTGAGTCAGGATTTCGCTCCGGTTAACCAGCTGCTGGGTCAGGTCGGAATCCATCAACATGGCCTTATCAAGGATCTGGTCGTCGTTTTCCAGTATTTTCAGCCCTGTCCAACGGGCCGGGTAGGTATCGGTCAGGAGATTATTCTGCTCGATAAGGGGCACGATTTCACTCAGAGCCTGGTCTATATCAGATCCATAACGGAGCAGGGTAGGAGGGTGGTTATTTTCACGGATACCTGTCAGAACGTTGTCAAATAAGGCATCGACTCCCTGGCCTGAACGGGCAATAATGGGGATAACCGGAACGCCCAGCAGGGTGCTTAATTTCTCCGTATCAATGCTGATGCCGCGTTTTTCAGCAACATCCACCATGTTCAGGGCAATAATCAAAGGGACGCCAAGTTCCAGAAACTGGCAGGTCAGGTACAGATTACGCTCCAGGTTGGAGGCATCGACAATATCAATCACCAGATCAGGCTTTTCATTGACCAGGTAGTCGCGGGCAACCAGTTCTTCAACGGAATAGGCGGTCAGGGAGTAGGTGCCGGGCAGGTCGATGATTTTGATCTGTTTGTCTTTATGGGTAAAAATACCTTCTTTCTTGTCAACGGTAACCCCGGGGTAATTGCCCACATGCTGACGGGCGCCGGTGAGGTGATTAAACAGGGTGGTTTTGCCGGAGTTTGGATTGCCGGCAAGGGTGATATGTAATGGGTCGCTCACCATTTTTCTCCGAGTGATACAGCTGTCGGTTCGATATAATCCGTCTTATTGTTTATATGAAAGTGCCTTCTCTGGCTATGATGTTTGTGGCTTCTTTCATCGTTCGTTGTGGCTGTGTCCGGAATTTTGGTCCAGCCATGCTGGTTACGCAGAATCGGCCTCTGGTAATGGTTCATCTCTTGTTGTCCTCGGGTTTTGTATCCGGGGGCATGGACGTACATCCGCTATTGCTGCATCCGGAACACCCGCAGCCGCATGATGATGCGCCGGGACGAAAGGAGTTGAACATTTTTCTGCCCACATACAGGAGGGCGACAATGATGATAAGGACTACAATCAGGTTTTGCATTTTTTTATATTTAACCTTTGCTCGGGTATAGTGTTAGGCGCCCCTAAACCTGTCGGCAAAAAAAGAGAGTTTATACCGGGGTCACGAAAATATTATCGGCAGTAAGGGCATCCAGACTGAGCGTGCTGCCGTTAACCTTAACCATGCATCTGCGCCCACGTCCACGCCCACGGCCACGACTGGGGCAGAGCAGTTCCATTTCAGAACCGGGCAGTACTCCCAGATTTGCCATTCTGGCACAGTCTTTACGATCGCCACTGATTTTGCAGATCTTAACTTTACCGCAACCGCAGCTCTTTGAGAGCGGACGTGCATCCGCTGGACACTGTAAGGCTTTCAGCTTGCAGTTTTTCCCGTTGCCGCGCAGGCATTGACAGGATATGTCGGAATGGTTTCTGGTCATACAGTTCCTTTTTTAAAGTGAGGTTTAGGTACACCAAACATTGAGCACTGTCAACAACTTTAGCAAGGAATTTTTTAAAAAATCAGGTAGGGTAATATTTTTAACCCTCAGGTTTTCAGTCTGCAAATATGGCTTTGGATAAATCAAAACAGGATCTGCTTTCCGCCCGCCGCAGGGCAGGGGTTTCCATTGCCCTGAACCTTGCGCTTGCCGTGGGTAAGGGCGTAGCCGGTGTTGCCTCATCTTCCACTGCCCTGATCGGGGATGCAATCCATTCCGGTACGGACGTGCTGGCCTCTTCTGCCGCCTTTGTCGGTCTCTGGGTTGCCGGTCGTGAACACCCCTCTTTCCCCTATGGCCTGTATAAGGCGGAGACCGTTGCCACCCTGGTAACCTCTATTGCCGTTATAATTGCCGCCTACGAGATTGGCCGTCAGGCCCTGCTCGGTACGGACCGACTGCCCGATGTTGCCATAGCCCTGCCCGTTGCAGCCATTTCACTGCTTGTTGCTCTTTTTTTCGGCATCTACCAGCTGCGGGAGGGAAGACGTCTTAATTCACCGGCTCTCAAGGCGGATGCCCGTGATTATCTGGCCGATGGCCTGTCTACAGGTATTGTCCTCATAGGGTTGGTGGCCAGCAAATTCGGCTATCCAGTAGATCGCTGGGCGGCGGCTGTTGTTTCCCTGTTTGTTTTCAAGGCTGGAGCTGCATTGTTGATTTCGGCCTTAAAAGATCTGCTTGATGCCTCCATGGATCGTGAAACCGAGCGGGAAATTATTCAGATGGTTGAGCAACACCCCCGTATCACCCGGGTGAAGCAATGCCTGAGTCGAACTGCCGGCGGTCGTTTTATTGTGGATATGGATGTAATAATGCACACCCCATCACACCGGATTGCCGACCATGTTGCGGATCGACTGGAGGCATTGATCCCGCAGAAATTCCCCCTGGTGGTCATGGCCAGGGTTCGTCCCCATTACAGTTCCGACACTATCATCAGACGTTTGACCCCGGTAACGAAACCGGAAGGTGAACCTTCACCTCATTTTGTCCGGTCTCCCTGGTTTTTGATTGAAACCATTGATACTGAACAGGGGAAGGTCATAAAACGGGAATTTGTTGAAAATCTCTATGCTGACAGGGAAAAGAAAAAAGGATTACTGGTGGGTAACTGGCTGTTGTCGCTCAAACCGGATGAAGTTATTGTCGCTAAAGAGCATAATGGTACTGCAAGTATGCTGCTGCGTGAAGCCGGTGTAGACATCCGGGCGTCAGTTGATTGAACCCTAAGCTGATCGAGAATCTGTAACGGTGAAGCGGTGTCACCTGCTATGTGAGACGACCTGATCGGCCCAAAGATGGTTTGCCTCTGAACAGTCACCCATTTTTTAATTTATTTTTTAGTCGATTTGTTAGACAATAAAAAAAGGCATTTGGAAAATCGTACGCCGGACTTTTTTTAAGAGCTGCCTTAACAACAAAATAACCTTCATCCGATTCAGAGTGTATTTGCAGGGGATCGTATAATTATGAGTGGTGATGCGTTGAACACGGAAAACCGTAACAAGCAGTTGAGTGAAGATGCCCGTTACCTGAATGCTAAAGTTGAGGATCAGGGGGAGCATCATAAAAAGACCTCTCCCATGTATTCTCTGCTGGGAGAACAGAATGTTGTTTTAATTCCCGTTGATGATCACAGGGAAATAGATCAGGCAGAACTGCATGGATTTCGCAGGACAGTGGCAGAAATGCAATGGCTGCTGGTAGTGCTGGTAATATTATGCATGAAGCTTCCGGGTATGGTTGTGCCCGAACCGGGTGCCCTCCTTGTGACTCTGGGGCTGTTTTCCGCCTTTATCTGTTTTGTCCATTATATCTGGTGCCGGCACGTTGAAAAGCGGTGGAAACTGGCTTTGAATACCTGGGCCATGATTTTTTTTGTTACCGCTGTGGTCTGGCAGACCGGTGCACTGAAAAGCCCCTTGCTGCCCCTTTATTTTTTGGTCGTTATTCTCTCGGCAACCACCCTGGGAATGTTGACAACCATGCTGGAAACAGCCTTAATAACGGTTTGTTATGTGTTGCTTGCCGCTGCCGGATCCGGCGGTCTTCATGACGGTTTTGCCAGCTTTAACCCGGCGGATCTGCCTGGGCCGGTCATACAACTTTTTCTGCTCTGGTTTGTTGCCTATTTTGTCTCTCTGATTTCCTGGGAATCGGAAAAGGCCAAAGAAAAAATTCGTCAGCTTTCCCGAACCGATCAGTTGACCGGGCTCTGGAATATGAAGATGCTGCTGATCTTTATGCAGCGTGAGCATCTTCATTCCCTGCGCATGAAGCGCCGGTTTGCGGTTATGATGATTGACGCAGATAATCTTAAAGCGGTGAATGATACCTATGGACATGATGCCGGGACCATGGTGATTATTCATGTTGCCGAGCTTATGAGATCCCGCTTGCGGGGATCTGATATGCTGGCCCGTTTCGGCGGCGACGAGTTTGTGGCCCTGCTGCCGGAAACAGGATGTCAGGGGGCGTTGACGGTTGCTGAAGAGATGCGTCGTAAAATTGCCGACACGCCCCTGCCTTATGAGGACGGCTCCATCAGCATTAAGGTGAGCATCGGCATCGCCTGTTTTCCCCGACATGGGCAGGAGTTGGCCAGAATTATGAAGAATGCCGACAAGGCATTATACATGAGCAAGCATAACGGCAAAAATCAAACCATGGTATATGATCTGGAGGAGGAGGGGACAGGGTGGCAACCGGAAACCCCTGCAGGACAAACAGGCAGAAGAGACATAACAAATCCTGTTTCCTGACCGGTCCTAAACTGGCCTGATCTCAATTTTATCCTGCAGAAAATTTTTCACCGTACCAATGGGGACTTCTTTGCGATGAAAGATTCCTGCTGCCAGGGCGGCTTCAGCTTTTGTTTCGCTGAATACTTCCAGAAAATGTTCCGCACTGCCTGCACCACTTGATGCTATGACCGGAATGCTCACCGCGCCCTTGACCGCATTGATCAACTCCAGGTTAAAGCCGGAATTAGTCCCGTCTTTGTCAATACAGTTGAGTAAAATCTCTCCTGCTCCAAGTTGTTCACAGACTTTTGCCAGGGTAACCGCGTCCAGATCACGTCCTTCGCGGCCCCCCTTGATAGTGCACTGATACCAGCAGTATTTTTCGCCGGCCGGGCCGGGAAATGCTGTTTCAATAACCGGATGATCGACTTCCTCAGGTGTCTTTACAAAGACCTGTCGAGGATCAACGGAGATCACCACCGCCTGGTTGCCGTATACCCGGGCAATCTGTTCAATGGAACTCATACCGGTGGCCCTGCCGGTTTTAAGGACCTCTTCTACAATCAGAACCGCGTCCGAACCAATGGAGATCTTGTCTGCCCCTGAACGGAAATATTCCGAGGCAACTTCCAGGGCGGAATAATGTTTGCCGTTGCGGTCGGTAAAGTCGCGGATGCCGCCGCCGATGGTCAGGGGTACAAACACGTTTTTTGAGGTTTTCTGCAAAACTTCCAGCATGGGCATGTCTTTGAGCGGGAAATCGCGGAACGCGGTAATGTTGAGAAAGGTGATCTCGTCGGCACCCTGTTCATAATAATCCCGGGCAAGCTCAACCGGTTGGCCCAGATTGCGGACATTGCCTTTTTCACGCACGTCATATTGGTCACCCTTGGTGACCACCAGATCACCCTGGTCGTTTGAGCGTACGTCAAGGCAGGCAATAATGCGGCTGGCCAGTTTTGTGGTCTGCGGGCAGGCCTGCGGGACAATCTCCTGCCGGGTTGTATCGAGGAAGTTTTCCAGGATTTTCAGGCCGGCCCGGCCACTTTTTTCCGGGTGAAACTGTGTGGCAATGATGTTGCCCTTTTGAATTGAACTGACAAATTCATAACCGTAATCCGTGCAGGTCAGGACATCGGCAGGATTATCAGCCTCAACATGGTAGGTGTGGACAAAGTAGAGTTTTTCCCGGCCGGAAAAATCGTTGAAGATTCTTGCCGGCTGTCGGACCTTGATTCCGTTCCAGCCGATATGGGGGACAGCGAGATCAGTGGTAAACCGTTTGACCCGGCCCGGCAGAAATCCCAGACCCGGTTCGTCGGGTGCCTCTTCACTGGAGGCAAAAAGTGCCTGCAGGGCTACACAGATGCCGAAAAACGGCCGGTCGGCCTGGAGATAGCGGAGCAGGGGCTCAACTAGCTGTTTTTGCCGCAAAATCTGCATCATGGCCCCGAAGTTGCCGACCCCGGGAAAGACGAGACGCTCAGCCTTCTCTATGTCTTCCGGACTGTCAACTGAAACAACGGTTTCACCGGCCTGTTCAAGGGCATTGATGACCGAACGAACATTACCGGCACCGTAATCAAGTAAAGTAATCATGGAAATTTTTCATCCTTGTGGAGGAGTGCATTTTCTGTACATCGTCGTGAAAAAATGATACTTAGAAAGGATTTACAGACAAGTCAAGTTTGATGGTAGAGTAAAACGTCTTGGAAAGCTGCATGTTTTCTCAGGCGGTCGTCCGTAACGTGATGAAACAACAGGATTTAAGCTTGAGAATGACAGTGCTGGATTTTTTTATGGAGCTATCAAGTTTAATCTTTACTCTGCGCTCAGCAATCAGCCAATAGAAAAATTATGCAGGCAATGCTCCTGGCGGCAGGTCTTGGTACCCGGTTACGCCCATATACTCTGATTCGGCCAAAGCCGCTTTTTCCTGTTCTCAATGTTCCTCTGCTTCATATTCTGCTTGATCAACTTAAGCAGGCGGGCTGCAGGCAGGTGGTGGTCAACTGTCATCATCTCGCAGAACAGATTGAGGCTGCAGTTGCAGACAGGCCGGAGGTAATTCTGCAGTATGAGCCGGAGATCCTCGGTACCGGCGGCAGTCTGCGTAAGGCTTTGCCTCTGTTTACAGACGGGCCGGTTCTGGTGATGAACGGAGATATCTACCATGATATCGATGTTACCAGGCTGCTGAAATGCCGGGCCGATACCGGTCTTCCGGTTATTATGGCCATGCATGATTACAGCCGCTTTAACTCTGTCCGTGTTCAGGACGGCCTGGTTCGTGGTTTTTCCGGCAATACCGAAGGCACTGGAGGAGAGTTGCTGGCATTTACCGGCATTCATGTCCTGGAACGGCAGGTAATCGAACAGATACCTGAAAACGGTTTTTTTCATATCATTGATCTGTACTGCAAACTTGCCGCTGCCGGTCAGGTGGGCTGTCTGCCGGTCGACGGCTGTTTCTGGCGTGATATCGGGACGCCGGAAGACTATCTGGACCTGCACCGGCAACTGCTCGATGATAAAGAGGCAGAACGCAGTAACTGGAGAACCGGTGGCAACGGCAGCTGGTGCATCAGTGAGCAGGCAAAGGTGGCAGATGATGTTTGCTTCCTGGAATGGGGCGCGGTAGGTCCGCGAGCAGATATAGGCAGCGGTTCGGAGCTCGCCCGTTGTGTGGTCTGGGACGGTATGACCGTTGCTCCCGGCAGCCGCTTGACTGATTCCATTGTCTGCCGGAAGAGTTTGGACTGATACATGGCAAATCCTCCCCTGACACCGCTTGAAATATACCGGGTGCTGGAAAAGAGCAACTGCGGACGCTGTCACCTGCCGTCCTGTCTTGCCTTTGCGGCAGCTGTAGTTGCCGGACGGAGTAAACTTGCAGACTGTCCCCTGCTTGCCGAGGCCACAAGAGAGCGACTCGCCGGGAAACTGAAGACCCGGGCAGATTTGATGCCGGATCAGGCAGAGTTTATTGACCGACTGGAGGAAAAGGTAGCCGGGCTTGATCTCAGCAGTATTGCGTCCGTAATAGGCGGTGTTTACCGGGATAAGCGGCTGATTGTCGGTTCACTGGGCAAGGAATTTCAAGTTGATCAGCAGGGACAGCTGTATTCGGAATGTCATATAATTCCCTGGATCAAGGCACCGCTGCTCTCCTATATTACCCATGGAAAACATCAGAATATCACCGGGACCTGGGTGTCATTTCGTGAACTGGAGGGCGGTATGGAGTGGCAGAACCTGTTTACCAGTCGCTGCGAGCGGGTACTCAGGGATCTTGCCGATGCAAATCCGGACCTGCTCTCCGACATCGTTGACCTGTTTATGGGAGTTCCGACCAAAGGGTTTCAGGCCGATATCGCCCTGATTCTGCACCCGCTGCCCCATATTCCCCTGCTCATCTGTTATCAGGCCCCTGATGAAGACCTGGAATCCGAGCTGACCATCTTTTTTGATGCCTGCTGCGGGGTCAATCTCCATATCAAGTCCATCTTTACTCTCAGCTCAGGTCTGGTGCAGATGTTTGACAGGATCGCAAAGATACATAGTTGATGGTGGTTTGCAGACCTTCATCACGTACCGTTCCCCGTGCGCAGTTACGTTGACGGAAACCTGTCGGCCGGCAAAAAAGGCTGCCTGCTCCCGGAACAGCGGGAACAGGCAGCCTTGGTAGATATTTATCCAGCTCGCCGGATCTTTAGAAGTCTACCAGCTCAACGTCAAAGACCAGCCAGGCGTTCGGCGGGATGACGCCGCCTGCTCCCCGCTCACCGTAGGCCAGTTTCGGCGGGATGATCAGGGTCCGCTTTTCACCCCGTTTCATGTTGACCAGTGCCTGATCCCAGCCCTTGATTACCTGGCCGACACCAACTTTGAAATCAAGCGGCTTGCCGCGGTCATAGGAACTGTCAAATTTTTTACCGCTGATGAGCAGGCGACCGTTGTAATGGGCACTGATCATGGTGCCGGGGGTCGGCTTGTCACCTTTGCCCTCTTTGGTGACAACCCAGTACATTCCGGAGTGACTGTGATGGGCCTTGGGCCAGTGCTTCTTGATCATTTCCTTGATTTTTTTCTCTTCGTCGAGCGTGCTCTTTTTCTCTTTACCGGCGATTGCATTCTTGGCATGGTCAAAAGCAGCCTGATCTGTTTTGAACTGTTCAGCCTTTTTACCCACCCGGATGATCTCTACTTTTTCAATACTATCGTTCTGGGCAACAGCGTTCACCACGTCCTGTCCCTCTACCACATGCCCGAAGATAGTGTGCTTCCCGTTTAAGTGCGGGGTGGCAACATGGGTGATAAAGAACTGGGAGCCGTTGGTGCCCGGGCCGGCATTTGCCATGGCCAGCACACCGGGGCCGGAAAATTTGAGTGAGGAGTCAAACTCGTCGGCAAAGGTATAACCCGGGCCGCCTGTACCTGTGCCCAGCGGACAGCCTCCCTGGATCATAAAGTCTTTGATGACCCGGTGAAATTTAAGGCCGTCATAAAAATGGGTACCTGTTGGTTTTTCAGCACCGCCGTAGGTGAGGGTGCCTTCGGCCAGGCCGACAAAGTTGATTACCGTAAGCGGGGTCTTATCATAATACAGCTTGAGCAGGATCTCGCCTTTGTTGGTGCTTATTTTTGCATACAGTCCGTCTTTCATTTTTATTTCCTTGGTCTCTTGTGCTGAAACAGGTTGTCCGGAAGAAACAAACAGCGCTGTAACAAGTAAAATTGACAACAGTTTGTACATTGGTGGTCTCCAGCAGTATGTTTTTACCGGTTGATTGAAAATTGCCATGGATGGAAAAATTATTCCTGGCAGGTGCTTACAAATCATAAAAGAGGTTGTCAAGAAAAACTGAAGTCTGATTTATATACGGCCCTCTTTTGTTCACTATTGACTCTCCGGGGTAATCCTGTTTTAATAATAAAATTTGTGTACAGATGAAAAAAGGCGACAGAAGCAGGCAGGAGAACACCTTGTTGTACGCCCTTTATCGCATACTTGGTATGGTCCTCCATGTTCTGCTTGTCCTGACGACACCGCTTTTAAGGCTGCTGGTGCCTGGCTGGGATATTGATCAGAGACTCTGCAGACTGCCGGTTGTCGGGCTGGATGATCAACGGTCGTTGGTCTGGATTCATGCCGCATCAATTGGTGAGGTTCAGGCTGCCCGGGCTCTGATTGCGGTGTTGACGGCCCGGCAATGCATGTGCAGGTTTTATGTAACCACCATGACGCGGCAGGGTCGGGAAGTAGCTTTGTCGCAGTTGCCGGTTGATGTTTTATGTGCTCTGGCTCCGCTGGATACGCCGCAGGCTGTGGCAGCAGCGTTGCAGGCCGTTCAGCCGGACATGTATATCTGTCTTGAAACCGAATTATGGCCGACAATGCTGAACCGTGCACGCCGGGAAGGTATTCCCATGCTTTTGTTGAACGGGCGCATGTCCGAGCGTTCATACAGGCAGTACCAATGGATAGCAAAGACCATGGCAGGCCTGCTTAAAGGTTTTGCCGGTTTTGCTGTTATTCGGGATGTGGACGGTGAACGGTATCGCATGCTCGGGGTGGATGCAGACCGGATACGCATCTGCGGGAACATGAAGTATGATCTGCAGGTACGGGACGTTCGAAAGGTTCAGGAAGAGTATCGCCGGATCCTGAACCTGATTGATGAAACCGTCTTTGTCTGCGGGTCTACCCGCAGCGGCGAAGAAAAACTCCTGTTGGGGGTGTATAACCGTGTGCAGAGAGAGGCGGATGCAGATTTGCTCTGGATCATTGCTCCGCGTCACCTAAACCGGCTGGCAGAGGTGAAGGGCCTGCTTGACAGCGCCGGTCTGAAGTATGATCTGCTCTCGTCCTGCATAGCACGGGGACGACAGCATGCTGTTATCCTGGTGGACAGCATGGGAGAGCTGGTCGACCTGTACTCGGTAGGTGACTATATTTTCTGCGGCGGCAGTCTGGTGGATAAGGGCGGCCATAATATCATGGAGCCGATTCGTCTGCAGAGACCGGTATATTTTGGTCCCTTTATGAAAGATTTCCGGGATGCGGTGGAGCTTGTACTGTCGGCCGGTGCCGGAGTTCAGGTAGATGGCCCGGATGAACTGGCGGAAAGTCTTATATTCCATATGCGTCATCCTGCGAAATATCAGCGGATTTGCTCTGCAGCAGCTGAACTGGCAGCGTCTCAGCAGGGCGCAGTGCAGCGGCAGGCGGATATGGTACTTGAACTGCTGGCTGCATGATAAATATAATTATTCAGCATAGTTTTTTTCTTAATATATACTTTATTTTTCTATGAAAGCATTAATTGCGCTTGAAGACGGTACTGTTTTGACCGGTCGATCTTTTACCGGGGCAGGAGAGGCTGTGGGCGAAATCGTTTTTAATACCAGCATGAGTGGGTATCAGGAGATCCTTACGGATCCTTCTTATACCGCTCAGATGGTGTGCATGACCTATCCGCTTATCGGTAATTACGGTGTGAACGATGAGGATATGGAATCCCTGGCCATTCATCCGCGAGCCTTTCTGATGCGTGAATACCAGGCTGTACCCAGTAATTTTCGTTCCACCGGAACTCTTGCGGATTTTTTAACACAATTTAAGGTCCTCGGAGTAGAGGGAATTGATACCCGGATGTTGACTCGTATTATCCGTAAGCAGGGGGCCATGAAGGCGATCATTTCCACTGAGGATCTGGATGAGTTATCTCTTGTCAGGAGGGCGCAGGAGTGGCCGGGTCTTGTAGGACGGGACATGGTTGCCCGGGTGTCGACGCAAAATACCTATGGCTGGACTGCCGGTGAACCGGCAGCGGGTGTCGGCTTTCCGGATAAGGAAGCAAAAAAATATAAAGTTGTAGCCTATGATTTCGGTATAAAATTTAATCAGCTTCGTATCCTGACCGATAAGGGATGCAGTGTTCAGGTTGTACCTGCCACGACCACGGCTGAAGAGGTGCTGGCCATGGAGCCGGACGGCATCTTTTTGTCCAATGGTCCCGGTGATCCGGCCGGCGTTGACGGAGTTATTGACAATATCCGTAACCTGCTGGGCAAAAAACCGGTTTTCGGTATCTGTCTTGGCCATCAGATCCTGGGCCTTGCCTATGGCGGCTCAACCTTTAAACTGAAATTCGGACACCGGGGCGGCAATCAGCCGGTCAAGGACCTGCAGACCGGCCGGGTGGAAATTACTTCCCAGAACCACGGCTTCTGCGTAGATCCGGACAGCCTGCCGGCCTCTGTTGAAGTAACCCATATCAATCTCAACGATAACAGCCTGGAAGGTATGCGCCATACCGAGTTTCCGGCATTTTCCGTCCAGTATCATCCGGAACACGCACCCGGTCCCCATGATGCCATGTACCTCTTTGACCGCTTTATCGAGTCAATGGAAAAATAAGCTGTCAACCTGTAATCATATACCTTTTTTATCATGCCTAAACGTACGGATATTAACAAGATACTCATCATCGGCTCCGGTCCGATCATCATCAGCCAGGCCTGCGAGTTTGATTACTCCGGTGCCCAGGCGGTCAAGGCCCTGAAGGAAGAAGGATATGAGGTGGTGCTGATCAATTCAAATCCGGCCACCATCATGACCGACCCCGGTCTGGCCGATCGCACTTACATAGAGCCCATCACTCCGGAATGCGTGGCCAAGGTCATTGAACGGGAACGGCCCGATGCTCTGCTGCCCACTCTTGGCGGTCAGACGGCGCTCAATACCGCGATCAAGGTTGCCGAGGCCGGTGTCCTGGAAAAATTCAGGGTGGAGATGCTGGCTGCGGATATTGATGTCATCCGCAAGGCAGAGGGACGGGAAGAGTTCCGTGATGCCATGGATAAAATCGGCCTCAATGTGCCGAAATCATTTATCGTCCATACCATTGAATCTGCCATGGAAGCCGGCGATGAGATTGGATTTCCCGTTATTGTCCGGCCGAGCTTTACCCTGGGGGGAACCGGCGGTGGTGTGGCCTATAACCGTCAGGAGTTGCAGGTGATGTGTACCGCAGGGCTAGACCTGTCCATGACCACCGAGGTTATGCTTGAGCGAAGTCTGCTGGGTTGGAAAGAGTACGAACTTGAGGTTATGCGGGATCGCAATGACAATGTTGTCATTATCTGTTCCATCGAGAATATGGATGCCATGGGCGTGCATACCGGTGATTCCATTACCGTTGCGCCCCAGCAGACCCTGTCCGACCGCGAATATCAGGACATGCGGGATGCGGCCATTGCCATCATCCGTGAGATCGGGGTGGAAACGGGCGGTTCCAATGTCCAGTTTGCGGTCAACCCGGTAGATGGCGAGATGATGATCATTGAGATGAACCCCCGGGTATCCAGATCATCTGCCCTGGCCTCCAAGGCCACCGGCTTTCCCATTGCCAAAATTGCCGCCAAGCTGGCTGTCGGCTACACGCTGGATGAACTCCGGAACGATATTACCCGGGAAACCTATGCAGCTTTTGAGCCCACCATTGACTACTGTGTAGTGAAAATCCCCCGCTGGACCTTTGAAAAATTTCCTGAGACCGAAGATGTGCTCAGTACGGCCATGAAGTCGGTGGGCGAGACCATGGCCATCGGCCGGACCTTTAAAGAGGCCTTTCAAAAGGGCATGCGTTCGCTGGAGATCGGCCGTATGGGGTTTGGCTTTGACGGTAAAGAGGAAATGGAGGATCTGCACCAGGACGATCTGGAGCTCGGGCTGACCAAACCCAACTCCAAACGGGTCTGCTACCTGTTTGAGGCCATGCGCCGGGGCATGTCTGTTGAACGAATGTATAAGCTCAGTTTCATTGACCCATGGTATCTGACCAATCTGCAGCAGATCGTTGCCAAGGGTGAGGAAATCCGTGAGCGCGGATTTGCCGGCCTGGATGCGGATTTTTTGTTTGAAGTCAAGCAGTATGGTTTTTCCGATGCCCAGCTGGCCCATCTGACCGGGACCTCGGAAAATGATATCCGGCAGCTCCGCAAGGAACGCGCCATAGAGCCGGTCTATAAGCTGGTGGATACCTGTGCAGCTGAGTTTGAGTCGTACACACCCTATTATTACTCCTGCTATGATCAGGAAAATGAGTCCAGGCCCTCGGACCGGAAAAAAATTATTATCCTGGGCGGCGGTCCCAACCGGATCGGCCAGGGGATTGAGTTTGACTACTGCTGCGTGCATGCCTCTTTTGCCCTGGAAGAGATCGGGGTGGAATCGATCATGGTCAACTCCAACCCTGAGACCGTTTCTACGGATTATGATACCTCGGACCGGTTATATTTCGAGCCGCTGACCCGGGAGGATGTGCTCAGCATTATAGAACGGGAAAAACCCGACGGAGTCATTGTCCAGTTCGGCGGCCAGACCCCGCTCAACCTGGCTGTCCCGCTGGATCAGGCCGGGGTCCCCATTATCGGTACCCCGCCCGATGCCATTGATCGGGCCGAAGACCGTAAGCGTTTCCAGCAGCTTCTGCAGAAGCTTGGTCTGCGCCAGCCCGATAATGCCACTGTTCATACCCTGGAAGAGGCCCTGGCAGCAGTGGAAGAGATCGGCTATCCCGTTGTAATGCGGCCCTCCTACGTGCTGGGCGGCCGTGATATGCGTATTGTCTATAATGAGCAGGGAATTCGCGAGTTCATGGCATTACCATCCATTGTCGGCAGTGAACATCCGGTCCTGCTGGATCAGTTTTTAAAAGATGCCATTGAGGTTGATGTGGATGCCGTTTCAGACGGCAGTATTACCGTTATCGGCGGTATTATGGAGCATATTGAAGAGGCGGGTATTCATTCCGGTGATTCCGGCTGTGTGCTGCCTCCTCATACCCTTTCTGCGGACATGGTTGCAGAGATTACCCGGGCCAGTAAGGCCATGGCCGGTGAACTGGGTGTGATAGGGCTTATGAATGTCCAGTACGCGGTCAAGGGTGATGATCTCTACATTCTGGAGGTCAACCCCCGCGCCTCGCGAACGGTTCCCTTTGTCTCCAAGGCAACCGGGGTGCAGTTAGCCAAGGTTGCCACCAAGGTGATGATGGGTATGACGCTTGAGGAACTGGGCTTTACCAGAGAGATTGAAATTGATCACTGGGCAGTTAAAGAGGCGGTTTTTCCCTTTGATCGTTTTGAAAATGTAGACACATTGCTGGGGCCGGAGATGAAGTCCACCGGTGAGGTGATGGGGATTGATGATAATCTCGGTCTTGCCCTGGCCAAGGCGCAGCAGGCTGCAGGTCAGGATCTGCCCATGTCCGGGACCGTATTTATCAGTGTTCGGCATGGAGACAAGGAGAATGTGGTGCCGGTGGCGGCATCGCTTGCCCAGCAGGGCTTTACCCTGCTGGCAACCCGCGGTACTGCCGATAAACTGGCAGAACACGGGGTGGATTGCGAACGGGTGAACAAAATTTCCCAGGGCAGGCCGCATATTCTTGATAAGTTGAAAGATGGCCAGGTGCAGTGGATAATCAATACCTCGTCCGGGTCCAGAACCACCGAGGACTCCTATTCCATCCGCAGAGCAGCCCTGGATTATCATATTCCATACACGACAACAATTACCGGGGCCTCATCCATGACTCAGGCTATTGCCACCCTGGCAGGGCAGGAAATCGAGGTAAAAACAGTACAGGAATTTTCAGCAGCTATTGACTGAAATCAAAAGAGTTCCTACATTATAAACTCTTGTGTCCTCTGATAGACAATTAAATGCACATGAAAACTGCCGGATAACGAGTTGTCCGGCCTGACCAACAGATATAGTGGAGATGTTTTTTGAATACATTTTATAAAAATTTGAGCATGTGGCTGGTGATTGGTCTGACCATGATCCTGCTGTTTAATCTGTTCAACACCCCGCAGAATCCCCGTACCTCCATGACCTACAGTGAATTCTGGTCAAGTGTGGAGGCAGGTGATATCAACAAGGTTACCATCCAGGGGGATAAAATTCTCGGCTCCGGCCAGGATGGTCGTCCCTTTATGACTGTAACCCCTGATGATACCGAGCTTATTCCTATGTTGCGTAAGTCGGGAGTTGATATCGGAGTCAAGGAGGCAGACAAGGAATCATTCTGGATGTCCATTTTTATTTCCTGGTTCCCCATGCTGCTGCTGATCGGAGTATGGATATTTTTCATGCGCCAGATGCAGATGGGCGGTAAGGGCGGTGCGCTCAGTTTCGGCAAAACCAGGGCTAAACTGCAGGGCGAGAATGAAGTCAAGGTAACCTTTAAGGATGTGGCCGGTATAGATGAAGCCAAGGAGGAACTTGAGGAAATTATTGATTTTCTGAAAGATCCACAGAAGTTCACAAAACTTGGCGGCCGCATTCCCAAGGGTGTCTTGCTGGCAGGTTCTCCTGGTACAGGCAAGACCCTGCTGGCCAAGGCCATTGCCGGTGAGGCCGAGGTGCCGTTCTACACCATTTCCGGTTCCGACTTTGTCGAGATGTTTGTTGGTGTCGGTGCCTCCCGGGTGCGTGATCTGTTTAATCAGGGCAAGAAGAATGCGCCCTGTATTATCTTTATTGATGAGATTGATGCTGTGGGGCGTCATCGTGGGGCAGGCCTTGGCGGTGGCCATGATGAGCGTGAGCAGACTTTAAATCAGCTGCTTGTAGAGATGGATGGTTTTGAGGCCAATGACGGGGTTATAATTATTGCCGCCACCAACCGGCCGGATGTCCTTGATCCTGCTTTGCTGCGGCCGGGTCGTTTTGACCGCCAGGTGGTTGTGCCGGTGCCTGATATCAAGGGCCGGCAGTTGATCCTGGAGATTTACGGGAAAAAAACCAAGATGGCCGACAGCGTGGATATGGCCGTTATTGCCCGTGGAACCCCTGGCTTTTCCGGTGCCGATCTTGAGAATCTGGTCAACGAGGCCGCCCTGATGGCAGCCCGGTTAGGTGCGGAAGAGATTGGTATGCACCTGATGGAAAAAGCCAAGGATAAAATCATGATGGGTGCTGAGCGCAGGTCCATGATCATATCCGATGATGAAAAAGAGATCACTGCCTTCCACGAGGCCGGTCATGCCATTGTTGCCCGTCTGCTGCCCGGCACTGATCCCATTCATAAAGTAACCATAATCCCTCGTGGCCGGGCCCTTGGCCTGACCATGCAGTTGCCGGTTGATGAAAAACATACCCATGCCAAGAGTTTTCTGCAAAACACCATTGCTATTCTGTTTGGTGGCCGGGTGGCGGAAAAGATCATCTTTGACGAGATCACCACCGGTGCCGGCAATGATATAGAACGGGCCAGTGAGCTGGCTCGTAAGATGGTCTGTGAATGGGGTATGAGTGAAAAACTTGGCCCGCTGGCCTATGGCAAGAAAGAGGAACAGATCTTTCTCGGACGTGAAATTTCCCAGCACCGTGACTACAGTGAGGAAACGGCTCAGCAGATAGATGCTGCGGTTAAAGAGATTGTTCTCAGTGCCAACGATTCCGTAACGCTTCTGCTGCAGGAGAATATTGATATTCTGCGGGCGGTTGCAGGTGAACTGCTGGAAAAAGAGACCATCATGCTTGAAGATATTGACCGGATTATGCAGAATTTAAAAGACGGTAAAGATCCGAGTGAACCCATTGCAGGAGCAGAACAGCCTGCGCCTGCGGCAGAGAGCAGGAAGTCCGCAGTACAGCCTGAGCAGGCAGAAGAGGTTAAAGAGGAGAAGCCTGCCCAGCAGCCCTCTGCAACGGAATCGGTTGAGAGGTAATGGAAAAGAGCATTCCAGGCTGCAGACTTTCAGACTGAAATAAACGATGGGCACAGGATAACTCCTGTGCCTTTTTTTATGGAGAACGGAGAGATAAAATGAAGAAGCCACGGATTATGGGGATTCTTAATGTAACCCCGGATTCGTTTTCCGACGGAGGTAATTTTACCAGCCATGAGGCTGTTACCCGCCAGGTGGAGCAGATGATTGCTGATGGCGCAGATATTATTGATGTAGGGGGGGAGTCTACCCGGCCTTTTGCCGAACCTGTCCCGGCAAAGGAAGAGTTGGCCCGGGTTCTTCCGGCCATTGAGGCCATTGGTAAGATTTCATCCACCATACCGATATCAATTGATACGACCAAGGCCTCCGTTGCCCGGGCCGCACTCGCTGCCGGAGCTACCATGGTCAATGATATCTCGGCCCTGCGCTATGATCTGGAAATGATCGAAGTGGTGCGGGCGTCTGTAGATCCGGTCATTATCATGCACATGCAGGGGACGCCGGGAGATATGCAGCTGAAGCCACAGTATGAGGATGTAGTTGCAGAGATATGTGATTTTTTTATTATGCGCACAGAATGGATGGTGTCCCGGGGAGTAGATAAAAGCCGGATAATAGTTGACCCCGGCATAGGATTTGGTAAGACCCTGGAACATAACCTGACAATTTTACGCAATATTAAAGCGGTTAAACAGCTCGGTTATCCGGTCCTGATCGGTCATTCCAGAAAATCATTTTTTGATACACTGCTCCAGCTTCCCGTGCAGGAACGGGACTGCCCAACCGCGATTGTATCTGCCCTTTGCACCCAGCAGGGTGCAGATATCCTGCGGGTGCATGATGTCGCCAAAACGGCTGCAGCTGTCAGGTTGGTGGAGGCCTTACCACAAGATGCTGCGTAACTGCTCACAGGATACCGAATCTTTCCACGACCAGCCTGGCTTACGTATGACCAAATACGCTACACCAGGCTGCTTGCGAAAATCTCCGGCACCCTGTAAGCAGTTACAATGACAGAGGTCAGGAAAACTAAGTCGTTTGCCCCAAGAGTAGTTACGATGCTGCGTAACTGATGATGCCTCCGGATAAGCCATTATTTTTTCTCTGGATGTCCAGGCGGCATCATCATGGATGACATCTCCATGTTGGAAAGCTCTACCTCAATGTCCAGAGTTTTATCCCCTCGCGCAATTTTGAGGACCACTGAATCCCCGGGCTCCCTGTCCAGCAGTCCTGCCTTGAGATCCCCTATTGTGACGACCGGATAGTCATCAACCGCTTCAATGATATCATTGTCCTTGAGACCGGCTTCCTTCCCCTTGCCGTGGGGGCTTATTTGAATAATTTTAAGGTGGGCGGGGGTGTCGTCTGTCTTTTTTATCTCCTCAAGCATGACCCCTATTTTACCCGCCGGTGACAGGTCGATAGATTTCGCAAACATCAGGTAATCGAGTTTTTTCCCCTCTTCCATTCCCCGGTCCATGCCGTTGTCTGCAATAAGGACGGACTGGCTGACCTTCATCCTGCGGCTGACTCTGGGCGGTATGGCACTGTCTTTGTAAACATGTCCGGTACCGGCAATGACAACCATCTGTTTGTCCGGATGTGCCTGCAGGTAGTTGACAATGGATTCGGCCATTGTTTCATCCCACATAGACTGGGCCTGGAGAAAACCGTTGAAATTTGAACCGTGCGGCGCATTGTCATGCAAGGCATGGACAGTGGTCAGCCGTTTTCGATAACCGGGCAGGTCAAGATCACGCTCCGCTGCCACCCGGGCAATCTGCTCTTTACTCAGTTCATCGGTGCTGCCTTTGCTGAACACGGTGCTGACTATCTCTTTGTCCAGGTTGAGCCCGACCAGGGGAATGCGGTTTTTTTCAGCATATCCGATGATGTCCCTGTACATTCGATAGTCGTATCCCCATACCTTGAAATAGTTGGACTGTTTGAGGAAATCTTTTTCATCGGTGATGGTTCCGTTAATGTAGTTGTCCAGGGCCTGCTGGGACGTACGGGGAAACATCTCCATACCGATGGCCAGATTGGGATTTTTTTCATACAGGACCTGGATAATCTGCAGCTGGAGAAGGTGTGAGCCGAAGTCGGTGTGCATTTCACCAATATAGACAACATCACTTGGGGAAATATCGTCAATGATTGCGGAAAAGTCCTTAACCCGCTGTACCGGAATACCATCCGGCGGGGCAAGCAGGTGCCGCTGAATGCCATCTGCAGAGGATGTTGTCTCTTTTTGGCTGACTCGGCCGCCGCTGAAGCGGAGAAAGGAGTATTTCCCGTAATGGCTGAGTTTGCGGACAACCCGTGAGGTCTCTTCGGTGGAACTTGAAAACACCAGTACCATAACCTGTTCCGGGTTAAGGGGATTTTTTCGTACATCCAGGGCAAAACCCCGCTCTGGATGCTCAAATTTGCCGAAAAGTCCCCTGGTGTGGGCGGAGCTGCCAAGAAAGAGAAAACTGCCCTGGTCTAAGGTGCTGTTTTTAAGCTCTTCTGCTGTTATTAGAGTGCAGCCCATCCGTTCCAGGCCGGCCACCAGCGGCAGATAACGTTCCAGCTTGTCTGTAGGCGGCAGGACAACGGTTTTTTGATCAGCCCCCATGAACTGTGTCCAGGTTGGAGAGTGTTCATCCTCCTGCAGACCGCGCATGAGGTCATATTCCGGATCAATGAGCAGCTGGGTGGGCAGATTGTCTGTCGTAACGGTAACCTGCTGATCCGGACTGTCGACAGGAACAATTTCCCTGGTCTCCCCCTGCAGGGTTTTCACCACAACCGGCACCTGCAGACGGTAGGGAGCAACATTATCCTGGACCAGGTGGAATGAGAGTTGGCTTTGGCCGTTTTTTTGTTCAATTACAGCCTCAGTAACTGACAGGTTCGGAATGTCATTGCGCAGCAGCCACTGGCCGAAGAACGGGGAAAGATTACGGTCTGCACTGCTGGAAAAAAGGAGTTCAAGATCAGTCCAGCCGATTTTTTTATACCTGAAATCTGTGCTCAGCTTTTTGAGTGCTTTGAAAAAAGCACCATCACCGATTTCCCGGCGCAGCATGTGAAAAAACATGCTCCCTTTATCATACCCTATGGCCCGCATTTTTCTGGCCATGGGCTGGGAATCTCCGCCATGCTGAAAGTCGATCAGGGCGGTGATGTTGTTGCTGTGGACGTAGGATGCATAACGCATGAGCTGATCTTTGCGATACCTGCTCCCCTCTCCACGGTCTGCTGCATACCACTGGTCGGCAAGATAGGTGGTCAATCCCTCGCACCAGTTGCCGGTGGAATCCGTCCTGACCGCATTGCCGAACCAGGAGTGAAGAATTTCGTGACCAAGCGAGGTGTCCTTGATAAAGGGCAGCCGGACAACGGCCTGACCGAGCAGGGTAAAAGTAGGCATACCGTAGCCGGTGGGTAGCCTGTTTTCCACAATGGAGTAGCGCGGGTAGGGGAAAGGACCGATCAGTTTCTCATAGTGCCTGATATACTCTGCCGCCTTGTTCAGATACCCTGCAGATAATCCTGCATCTTCCTTGAAAAAATAGGTGAAAACGCTCGTTTTGCCGACCCTGAGGGATGAAACCCTGTAGGGCCCGGCCGCAAAGTTGATGGACTGCAGGGGCTGACTGCTGCTCGCCTTGAGTACGCGTTTGCCTTTCTGTGCAGCAAGAGAGAGTTTCTCCCCCTCGCTCACACCGCTGAACCCTTCAGGCAGTACTGCCGTCAGCGAGTAGAGCATGTCGCCGTCGCTGACCGGGTGCCAGAAACCGGTCAGGGTGATGCCGTCCGGGCTGATAAGATTACCCAGGCTATGGCCACCGGTGGTGGTTGTGAGCTGCCAGGACAGTTCAACTGTCTGTTCTGCAGCCTGGGCAGGCAGGGTAAGGATGTTTTTGTCATCCGCCTGAAGCTTTCTCCGGCTGTCATCCTGTCTGCTCAGGACAGTAACGTTTTCCAGCTTGTCCAGGTAAAGCTGCAGCGGCGTGTCAGGCGGCACAGTAACGACCGAATGACCTGTCATCTTGGCCTGAGCCGGATCAAAGGAGATATTGATATCCTGCCTGGGCAGGTCGGTCCCGGCATACAGGTATCCGGGCAGGGCAAGTGAGCTGAACAGGGAAAAAAAGAACAGGAAAGATAGACTCATTAATTGCATGCAGAACCTCTTGAAGTATTGCCCATCCAGACATCGTAAATCGATGCGGAAAACAAATCATCTTTGGACAACGCACAGCGTTGCCCCGTAGGAGCCCGCCCCTGCGGGCGATTGCAGGATGATCATCGCCCGCAGGGGCGGGCTCCTACGGGGATTATAAATTGTCGATTTGATCACAATCTATTGATAATCCGGGTAAATAGATTGAACGGGAATCAGTTTTTACCATGTCCGACATCAGAAAATAATACCCGTTTTGTCGGAAAGAGACAATACTGCAGGTAGGGGCCGGGAAAAGGGGCAGGGCAGATCGGTGCGCACGGCGCACCCTACATTGGTGGAATTGCGTAGGGTACGCCGTGCGCACCAAGGGTGTCCGTAACCTCTTATTCCCCGAATGTACCTTTGTCGTCCTTGGTGTTTCCGACCCATTCCATGGGGTACATCCCCTCCTGCACATATCGGTGAAAGGTGGAATAGGGCCAGTCGGCCACTCTGTCGACGAATCCGTGTTTGACCGGATTGAAATGGATGTAATCAAGATGGCGGCGCAGGTCGTTGTGGTCACGGATCAGGTGCTCCCGGAAACGACGCTGCCAGAAACCGGATTCTCTCCTTTTTTGTTGTGAAATGGTGCGCACGGCGCACCCTACGTTGTCGGTTTGGGGGAGTTCCTGCGTAGGGTGCGCCGTGCGCACCGGAAAATTCTGTGGTGGTGTGATACCAGCAACGGTTTGGCTTACCAAGCGTTTGATGATTGACCAGCGTTTGCCATAATCCGTATCGTCTTCCGGCAGCAAAACCCAGGCGTCGATGGTAAAGGGAAAGATTTCCCGCACCTGATAAATTGCCTCACGCAGGGCTTGACGGATCGGTTCATGGACAAGAACAGGGTTTCGATTGCCGGTAACAACCGTAAAGAAACATCGTCCGTTTTTTTGACGGGCTCTGCGATAATGCGGCATGGTTTGATTTGGATTTGCTTGCGTATTGTCAAGGTGGGCACGGCGCACCCTTACCTTGTTGGTATTGGAGCGTTTCTGGTCCGGTTCGTTTACACGATTAATCGAACAGCTCAGAATGGTTTCCAAACCTGGCAGGCCTCAGTTCAGAATCTGTGAAAGAATTTACGAGAGGCCGGTCCGGCTCAAGATGACATTCCTGGTAATCCCGCCGCTCACCTTTCAGTTTGTGGTCTTTGTATTGGGCAGGGAGAGGTTCAGGTACAGCCCAATGCTGTAAGATCTGTTTTAATTTTGCCGGATTTTCTCCTTGTTTTCATGTCTTTTTTGTCATTGACATCGGCTCTTGTTGGATATAACATATAATAACAAGATATATTTACGAGCCAAATGTCAGGAGGTGAGTTATGGCAACTCAAATGATTATCAGGATCGAGGCAAGCCTGAAGGATAAAGTCAGCAGGTTAGCTCAATCGGAAGGCAAGAATTTAAGCGAGTTGGTTCGAGAGTTATTAGAAAAATATACAAAAGAACGAGACATGGGGGCCTATATTGATAGTCTGTGGGATAAGATAGGCATGGATTTATCAAAGAATAATATTTCTGAGTCAGAGATTGAGAATGTGATTAAACAAACAAGGTTAAGCAATGCCGGATAACCTTAGGGTGGTAATCGATACAAACGTTTTCATATCATCGTTTTTTGGGGGTGTCCCAAGAAAAATAATTGATTTATGGAAAAACGACAAAATAATACTTTGTCTGTCGCAAAGTATAGTTGAAGAGTATATTGAGGTGCTTAATCGACTTGGTTTAAAAGACAAGCAGGAATTGATAAGACTCACAAAGCTGTTTGCCGAGGGGTACAACTCCGTATTTGCTGCGAACACCCCGAAGATCAAAGTCGTAACAGAGGATCCTGACGATAATAAATTTATAGAATGTGCCGTTGAGCTTGAAAGCAAAGTAATTGTTTCAGGAGACAAACATTTAACAGAAATCAAAAAGTATATAGACATCGAAATAATGTCCCCGAGAGAATTCATAGATCGATTTAATGAACACCGTGCCTGAAAATTATCCTGTATCGGTTATGATGTACGTACAGGGTGCCGGGATGGAATAGGCCGCGTCCGGATCAGGCTATACCTGCAGCACCTCGGCGGCAAAACGGGTAAAGGGCATGACCCTTGCCCGCAGGTCGGCAAGTTCG